>PAFB01000108.1 GCA_002700865.1 Rhodospirillaceae bacterium | reverse complement strand
GGCCTCCAAGGCGGCCAGCGCGTACATCAAGCCCAGCAGTCCGGCTGTCATCCCGACAACAGCACCGTCGCGCAGTCCCGCTTTCATACCTTGATAGAGATCACCCATACACCCTAAACACCCTCTGCCGTAGCGCCTTTACACCCACTGTGTCGGGTTGATGTGGGCACAAAAAAAGGGGCTGCGAAGCCCCTTGTTTTGAAGGTCTGCCCTGTGGCGTCGGGTGATCAGACCCGGTTGGGCAGGTCGTCAATAGCCGTGTCGGCCAGCGAAGCCAGCGCCGCAGCGTCGAGCTGCTCGGGCAGGGACTTGCGCAGCGCGCCAATCGCCAGTTCAGCAGCCTTGGACTTCAGATCGTTTTGAGCCTGTACCTGCAACTGGCTCATGCGCTGACCAAAGGCAGCACTGCGGCGGGAAAGCAGGGTGCTCAGTTCAGCCGCAGACTTTTCGGTCACGCGGGCAGCTTCGTCCTTGGCCTGCTGCACGATAGCAGCAGCGTCAGCGTCAGCCTTGCCGAACTTTTCCTTATACGCAGCCATTTGCGCTTCAGCTTGGGCGAGCAGTTCACCGGCTTCGTCGATCTGCTTGGAGATCTCGGCACCGCGCGAGTCCAGCGACTTAAGGATCGCACCACCCGCACGCCAGAAGACAAAGGCGAGGAAGGCAATCGTACCAGCGGCGACCCAGAACTTCGGGTTCGACGGGTCGAGGTGATAGGTGATGATGTTGGTATTTGCGCTGTTATCAGCCATTGCCCAGTTCCTTCACCGCGTTGCTCAGTTTCTTGCTGTCGAGCTTGACGCCCAGCACTTGCGCCGCAGCAACTTCGGCGGTTTCGGAGGCGACGCCGGAGAGTTCAGCGACGGCTGCCTCTGTTTGCTCAGCGATTGCCTGCTCGACACTCGCCTGCTTGGCAGCGAGTTCAGCGGCGAGGTCGGCCTGTGCAGCGGTTGCTTGCGCCGCGGCCTCGTCCGATGCTGCCTTGATGATCGACTGCGCCTCGGAACGCGCTGCAACCATTTTTTCCTCATAAGCCGCCATCAAGGCCTTGGCTTCGTCGGAGAGTTTTTGCGCGCGATCGATGTTGCCGGTGGTCAGCGCGTCGCGCTCTTGCCGAACCTTTTCGATGCGGCCCAGACCGACCGTGACGATGAGCATGGTCAGGCCAAAGGTTACAATGAACCACAACAGGTTCAGACCCATGGCAGTCCCGTCACCGAGGATATCAAACTGAGGCATGAGGGCCTCCCGTTAGCGAGTTTACTTTGGACCAGCGATGCGAAACCGCCTTGGGGCCCGGAATTCTGTGTCGGCGGTGGGAACTTGCAGCGCCACGCCCTCGAGACCGAGGGGGGCGCTGCGCATTCGCCGTCGACGGAAAGCCTGCCGAGGCAGACTTTTTCAGTATTAGATCACGAACATGATCATGAAAGCGATGAGCAGTGCGAAAATGCCCAGTGCTTCCGTCAGTGCGAAGCCTACGAACAGCCAGGTCTGGAACTTATCCTGAGACGCAGGGTTGCGGGATACAGCCTGGAAGTAGTTGCCGAAGATGGTGCCAAGACCGATACCAGCGCCGATAAAGCCCATAGTAGCGAGGCCAGCGCCGAGCGCCTTAAACATTTCCAACGTCATGACGTTTCCTTCTCGAATTTCAGTGTCGACGGTTAGGAAGTGAAAGCCCCGAATACCGGGACTTCCGGAGAGAACGATCTAGTGGTGCAGTTCAACTGCGTCTGCGAGGTAAACCGCAGCCAAGAGAGCGAAGATGTATGCCTGGAGGTAAGCCACAAGGAACTCCAGAGCGCTCAAGGCGATCAGCGCAGGAAGCAGCGCGATCCCGCCGATGAGCGTGAATGAAGCGAAAGTGCCAATAACCTTCAGGACGATGTGACCCGCAGTCATGTTCGCGAACAGACGCAGCGAATGCGTCAGCGGGCGCACGAAGAAAGACAGGACTTCGATAAAGATCATGAAGGGCAGCAGCCAGAACGGAACACCGCTCGGCGCAAACAGAGAGAACCACTTGAGCCCGTGACGGCGGACGCCGATGAAGATCACCATGCTGAAAATGACGATCGCCATGAACGCGGTCAGTGACACGTGGGACATGACGGTGAACGAGTACGGCATCATCCCCCAGATGTTCGCAACGAACACGAACAGAAAGATCGACATCACGAAAGGCAGGAACGGACGTCCGTGCTTGCCCAGAATGTCAGACACCAAGCCAAAGCCGAAGTCGTAGATAATTTCAGAGAGTGTCTGCGTCCGCCCCGGAACGACGCGCGCGTTGGCGGTAAACACCAGCATGAGCAGCGCGATGACGGCAACGGTCAGGATCATGAACAGTGCTGAGTTCGTCAGGAACTCGAAGGGCGTGTCCTTTACCGCTTTGATTGGCGCGATATCAAACTGGCCCAAAAGATCAAAAGCAGAGCCGCTTTCTGTTTTATCAGCCATCGTCAGGCCCCCGTTCCTTTTGACGCTCAGCGAACTGACGCGCCTTAAACAGCATATACCAAAAGCCGAGCGCAAACCCGGCGAAGAAACCGATAATCATGAACCACGGCAAAGTGCCAAGGAACCGATCAACCCAAAGTCCTGCCCCGGCACCAACAGCGATGCAGAGAACAAACGCGATGGCCACGGTCAGAGCCTGTGACGCTGCGTCGTTCGCCGATCGCTTGGCACGCAAAATCGCCTCTTCGTCCAGCTTGGGCCGCGCTGCCTTCAGGCGCGCGTCTAAGTCTTCCAAGCCAGAGCCCGGCGATTTCGGGTCGTTCGACATTTGTGTACTCTTGAGTTCCAGCCACAGCGGTGGTGCGCGCAGCTATTACCCGGGGGGTTTCGAGCGAACGTGTAAGGATTGGAGAACAGGGCGTCAAGCGCAGCAGGAGGGAGGCTGCTTCAACCCGCCTCTGCTGTAGAAGCATGCACAATTGCTTCTTCCAAATCGATGGAAAGCAGGCTTGAAACGCCGCGTTCGGCCATAGTCACACCGAACAAACGGTCCACCCGCGACATCGTGACCGGATGGTGCGTCACAATGACGATCCGGGTTTGCGATTTACGCGCCCATTCGTTCACCAGATCACAGAATCGAGCGACGTTGTGGTCGTCCAGAGGGGCGTCGACCTCGTCGAGAACGCAAATCGGGGCCGGGTTGGTCTGGAGCAGCGCGAAAATCAGCGCCGTTGCCGTCATGGATTGCTCACCCCCGGACATCAGAGCCAGCGACGTCAGCTTCTTACCGGGCGGCTGTGCGAAAATCTCCAGGCCGGCGTTCAAAGGGTCATCGCCGTCGATCAGTTCGAGGTGCGCCGTGCCGCCGTTGAACAACCGCGTGAAGGTTTCTTCGAAGGCTGCGTTCACCTTTTTGAAGGCATCGGCAAGCCGCAGGCGGCCTTCTTTGTTTAAACTCGCGATGGCTTTGCGCAGCTTGTCGATGGCTTTGTTCAAGTCGGCGCGCTCTTCCTCGTAAGTTGCCAACTCGTCGGACAACTCGCTGCTCTCTTCTTCCGCCCGCAAGTTTACAGCGCCCATAGCGTCCCGGTCCCGGATCGCAGCTTTCAAGGCGCGGTCGGTATCGCTGCGCAACGGCAGATCGCCCGCCGGGTCCAGTTCCGCGAGGCCAGGCAGGGCTTCCGGGCCGGCTGAGAAGGTATCGCGGATTGCGGTGGCAAGTTCATCTTTGCGCGCGATTTCGGTTTCTGCGGTCAGCTTGGCCGCCACCAACTCTTCCCGCGCCGCGCCGGCGGCCTTTTCAGCCTGCCGCGCTTCGGCATCAGCCGTCGAAGATGCAGCGCGCCGGTCAGAGACGGCCGCAACCGCGTGTTCGACCGCTTCACGGGCGTCGCGGATGCTGTTTTCTAGGCTCTCCCGCTGCTGCGCGATTTCTGCAGGCCGGTTTTCCAGCGCCTGGTGTTCCTCGGTCAGCGTCTTATCGCGCTGGCGCAGTTGTTCGTGTTGGTGTTCAGCGTTCTTTAACCGGCCTTCCCACGAAAACCGCTCGGTTTTGATAGCGCCCATTCGGGTTTGACGGGTGGCCACGTCGCGCTTGTGTTGCTCGCGCTCGGCTTGGGCCTGGGTCAGGGTACGGCGGGCGTCATCGACCTGGGGTCGCAGAGTGTCAACACGGGCCTGCATGGCTTCCGCATCGGGGCGCTCGTCAAAGGCGGTTTGCGCTGCGGCTACGGCCTCGGCGGCTTCGTCAAGGTCGGCGGTCAGCGTCTGCAAAGCGGCCCTTAAGGCGCCGCTTTCTGCTTCGACTTTGGCAGCTTTCGCTTCGATCCGCGACAATTCGCTCTGCGCGCCGGTCAGTGCGCGATAGGCCAGTTGCAAGGTTTGACGGGCCTGAGCCTCTGCCGCGCGACTGTCTTTGAGCGTCGCTGCGGCTTCGTCGGCTTTAATCCGGGCGGCAGCGGTGGTTTCTTGCCTTTCAGCAATGATGGCCTGAAGCTCTTCGGCCCGCCGCCGCTGTTCGAGCAGGCGTGCAGCGCCGGGGACCTTACCGGGCAGAACGGTATAGCCATCCCACCGCCACAAGCCCCCTTCCCGCGTGGTCAAACGCTGTCCGGGCTGCAGTGCCGCCTGCAGTGCCGTTGCTTCAGCCGCGGTTTCCACCACACCACAGGCCGCCAGTCGCCGGTTCAGAGCCGCTGGCGCGGCGTCCACGACGTCAGCCAGTGACTGTGCGCCTGCTGGTAGCGTCGTTGACGCAGCAGTCTCGGTTTCGAGCCAAAAATCGCCCTTGTTTTGCGTGCCGACGGGGGCCTGCAAGGCATCACCGACCACCGCCGCCAATGCCGTCTCAAAGCCGTCCTGCACCCGTAAAGACGAGAGCACGGGCTCAGCCCCGCTGCCGTCAGAGCGCTCACTGGCCCGGAGCAGCTTTTCAAGGCCGCCCAGCTCAGCGCGCAGTTGCGCTTCGGCGCGTGCCTGAGCATCGGCGTCCGCGCGGCGGGTCTGCTCGTTGTCGCGCGCCTCTGTCATTGCTGCTTCGGCTTGAGCCAGAGCCTGCGCCGCTGCGTCGTGTTCGGCCTGCAAGGTTTCAGTATGGGCGCGGGCGTTTTCGTGCTCGGACGCGCCTGTATCACCGCCCTGGATCGCTGTGATTTGCCCCTCCAGCCGCTCGCGACGAACGGACAGGGCTTCCAGCCGTTGCTTGGCCTGATTCAGCGCCGTGGTGCGGGCGGTGATCTCGGAGCCGACCCGTGCCACGTCGGCGCGGGCGTTGGCCATGTCCTGTTCCAGCGCAGCGACCGCCGCACCGGCGGTTTCAACAGCAGTTTCGAGGCCTTCAAGCCCCTCAGCCTCACCCGCACTGGCCTGAGTCAGGTCGGATTCCTCAGCGGCCAGCCGTTCCAGTGCGGATTGCGCATCGGTCACAAGGTTGGCTTCCCGAACCTGATCGTGTTCGAGCTGAGTGCGCTGATTACTGTTGTTCTGTAGCGCGCGCTCGATGTCTGCGCGGTCGCGCTCCAACCCGTCTTTGGCCACCAGCAGCGCCTGCAGCTTGGCCCCCGCCTCGGCTTCGCGCTTTTGCAGGTCGGGCAGGTCGGTTGACAGGTTGATCGACGCCTGATTGGCACGGGCGGCAGCGGCCTCGGCCTGTGCAACGCCCTTTTCCGCCTTAACCAGCGCTTCTTTGCCACGCTCGACCGTTCGGGTCTGAGCAACCCACTGCAGATAGTGCAGTTGGGCATTCAGCCGGGTCATTTTGTCCGTCAGCCGCCGATACTTCTCGGCCTGTTTGGCTTGCCCTTCCAGAGTTTTCAGCCGGTCCTGCAGGGCGTTCATGACGGTTTCGAGGCGCTCAAGATTGCTTTCGGCGGCGCGCAGGCGGTTTTCAGCCTCCCGGCGACGGGCCGCCAGACCGACAATGCCAGCGGCTTCTTCGAGAATTTGCCGACGCTCGACCGGTTTGGCGTTGATGATCGAGGCGACACGGCCCTGCGATACGATCGCCGAAGAGCTGGCACCGGAACCAGCGTCGGAAAACAGCAGTTTGACTTCGCCAGCGGTCTTCCGGGACTTGTTGATGCGGTAATCCGACCCCTTGCCGCGCTCGATCCGGCGAGACACGCCGACGGTCGGGTGCTCGGCGTACTGCGGTGGCAGGCTGCTATCACTGTTAGACAGAACAAGTTCGACCTCCGCCACGTTACGGGCGGGTCGGTCAGAGGAGCCATTAAAGATGACTTCCTCCATATCGGCTCCGCGAAGCTGCTTGGACCGGGATTCACCCATGACCCATTTCAGCGCCTCGACGATGTTGGATTTGCCACAGCCATTGGGGCCAACTACGCCCGTGACTCCCGGCTCGATTTGGAAATCGGTCGCGTCAACAAAGCTCTTGAAGCCTTGAATTCTGAGTTTCGTAAACGCGACCAAATGTATCCTCGCTTTAGACCTAGAGTCGGCCGACCATGCGTTCGATTTCGTTGCCAATCGCCGCCCAGCCACGGCTCGTCTGGTATGGTTTGCCGTTGATGAAAATACGCGGGGTTCCGTCAACGCCCAGATCAATCGCCGTGTTGTAGCGCTCAATCATGGTTTCCTGATTCTTTGGATCACCCACACAGGACTTGTATTCGTCAACCGTCTGACCGGTCAGCGCGGAAATCTCGATGGCGAGATTTTCTTCGCTGCCGCCTCGACGCCACTCAGTCTGGCTGGTGTACAGAGCATCGATAGCGGAGAAGAAGGCGTCGCCACTCAGGCAACGCACAGACAGCGCCGCGCGGTAAGCCGTGCCGTCCAGAGGGAAGTCGCGGTAAACGTAGGCCAGCTGACCGGAATCAATGAAAGGTTTCAGCGCTGGGTAGCCATCGCGGTGGAAGGCTGCACAGTGCGGGCAAGTCAGGGAGGCGTATTCAATCAGGACGATGGGCGCATCAGCGTTACCCTGATAGGTTTCGTCCTCATAAACCCCTGTGCCCAGACCGCCATCGCTGGCCAGTGGAACATAGTACGCTGCCATATCAGCCTCTTCGACCATCGCTGTATCAGCCATGGCATCGTCGCTGGTGCTTTCCTGCGCGAGACCTTGCGGAGCAAGGCTTAGCAGGGCAACCACCGACACTCCCAGAGGTGCGACCATTTTTAACATCGAATTCATCCTTTGCTCTTATCCACTCGAGTCGCCAGTAAACAACCGGAGTCGTGCAGATTCTTGTGGGTAACTTGTGCGATTTAGCGCCGGTGTTCGCGTTTCGCAACGCTTTCTCGGAGAGTTTCCAACGCTTCATCCAGATCGTCATTTTGACGTCTTTCTCGACGCGTCTCCAGACTCGAAACCCGCTCTCCGACCGCACGATCGCTCACAGTTATGCGATGGGAGGCAAAGTTAATGCCGTGTGACTGCTTGAGCTGTACTTTTTCGATCCGCCCATGCCCCAGAAACTGGTTCACATTGGCCAGAATCTCGCGTTCGGCCATCTGTGCATATTGCGAATAGGCCGGATTGACGAGCAGCAGAAGCGTGCCTTTGCGACGCATACGTCGATCGGCATAGGAAATGCGGCTGGGCACGGTCCAGGCGGCCAGTTCCTCGCCTGCCACCTCACGCCAGTGCAGCGCCAGATCAGCCTCCAGACTGCCTTTGCGCCCCAGACCGTCTTTCAGAATTTTTGGGATCAGCCGCGACAGCCCCTGCGCCTTGAAGGTGCGCCTTGCGGTTTTTCGCGCAGACTCTTTGCCGCGCGCGCCGCTGTGCCCTACATCCTTGGTCGATGGCTTACTCCGATCCACGCGCTTCCGCCCCTGTTCATCCGCTTGAGGTGTCGTTCCCAGAACGGCTCCTGACTTGGTACGACCGCCACCGTCGTGACCTGCCGTGGCGGGCGGGTCCGGGTGAGCGTGCTGATCCTTACCACGTTTGGCTCTCTGAAATCATGTTGCAACAAACCACTGTGGCGACTGTGATGGCCTACTTTGAGAAGTTTACCGCGCTGTGGCCAACCGTCAAAGCGCTGGCTGACGCGCCGCTGGACGACGTGCTGACGGCCTGGGCGGGGCTGGGCTACTACGCGCGCGCCCGGAACCTGCACAAATGTGCCGTCGAAATCGCCCATAATCGACAAGGCCAGTTTCCGACCGATGAAGCTGACCTGCTGACCCTGCCCGGCGTGGGGGCCTACACCGCCGCAGCGATTGCCTCCATCGCCTTTGACCGGCGTGCGGTTGTGGTTGATGGCAATGTGGAGCGGGTGGTCAGCCGCTGGTACGCGCTGGAACAGCCCTTCCCCAAGGCCAAACCAGCCATTAAGGCACTCACCGACCGCCTGACCCCCGCAACCCGATCCCGCGACTTTCCGCAGGCGATGATGGATCTGGGCGCAGGCTTGTGCACGCCGCGTGCGCCGTCGTGCCTGCTGTGTCCAGTGTCAGAAGGGTGCCGTGCCTTTGCTGCTGGCGAGGCGGCACTTTACCCCAAAAAAGCACCCAAGAAGCCCAAACCGACCCGCTACGGGTTGGCCTACTGGATCGTTAATGAGGCCGGTGAGGTGTTGCTGACCCGGCGGCCGGATACGGGCTTACTGGGCGGGATGATGGAGGTGCCGGGAACCGGTTGGGAGGACGATTGGCCCAAGGCCGACACCGCCCTGACGGGGGCGCTTCTCGACGGCGCGGTCGAGCACACTTTCACCCACTTTCATCTGCGCGTGCGTGTTCTGGTCCCCGAACAGGGGCCAGATGCCGCTTTCGCTGCGGTATCAGCCATAAAAAAGGGCGCCACGTGGGCGCCCTTAGAAGACTTGAACCGTTTTGCCTT
>PAFB01000107.1 GCA_002700865.1 Rhodospirillaceae bacterium | reverse complement strand
TCCCTCGGTCATCGCCCTGTCTCGTCAGAAGGTGCCCGCCTTACGTCATCTGATTGGCGAAAACTACTCAGCCACGGGCGGCTACATCTACCGCCCGGCAATGGACGAGCGAAAAGTGACGCTGATCGGCAGCGGCACTGAGCTGAGCATCGCGGTTGAGGCTCAGGAAGAGTTGGAGCGTGACCATAACATCGCAACGGCCGTGATCTCCCTGACCAGCTGGGAGCTGTTTGAGCAGCAGCCCGCGCACTACCGCGAGGAAGTGCTCAGCCCCGGCAGCCTGCGGATCGCGGTAGAAGCCGGTTCCGACTTTGGCTGGCGCCGGTTTATCCGCGAGGATGGTATCTTTATCGGGGTGGGCGACCAGTTCGGGGCTTCTGCTCCGGCTGAGCAACTTTACGAACACTTCGGCATCACCAAGGAAGCCATCGTTCAGGCGGTTCTGGATAGCCTGTAAAGCTGCAGAGCCATGTCGGCGGAGCAGCGCGGTGTCGTGGTTGAGCTGACCTACACTGTCGCGCTTGCCGAACGCGACCCGGCGCAAGGAGCGCCACCCGTGTTCTTAACCCCGCCCAACGCCCTCCCCATGCTCGGCCCCGATTGGGCGCTGGACTTGCAGGCGGCGCTGAAGGCCTGGCATTCAAGGGCGGTCCTGCTGGTGGATGCAACCAAGGCCCCGGGCTATGCTTTGCAAGCGTTGGAAAAGGGTTTAGCGCGGATCTATTGCGCCGCGGATCACCCGGCTTTTGACGACTTGAGCCGCTACGCTGAGGCCAACGGCGGCATCGTGATTGCTGAGCGGCCCTTGGTCGCAGAAGTCTGGACCCCCACCCTGCCAACACGGCAGCAGAAACGCGCGGCAAAGTCTGCTAAACCAACGTCACGAGAACACGAGGATACCCCCTGACATGGCGACGATGGAAGACGACGAAGGACCACAGTTGGTGCACATCGCCACCCTCGGAGAAACGCCCCTGCCGACGGCACTGGACGGCGTCGCAGTAATCCTTCGCCTGCCCCAGGACACCAATCCGGCCACGGCCAAGCTGGTTGACTGGATAACGCTGTGCGCGAGCGAGCAATGCGCCCTGATAACGGCTTCGCTGGCTGAAGACGGTGAAGACTTGCCGCCCAATGGCGTGGATGGGTTCGTGTCGTTCGATATGGCGGCTGATCAGGCTTTGCGCGACGATTTCCCCGACATGCAGATCCTCGCCGCCGGGCTTTCTTCGCGCGATCAGGCTATGCAGGCAGGCGAGCGCGGAGCCGACGCGCTGTTTTTCGGCGATTTACGGGCGGCATCCGCGGCTGAGATGCGGGCCTCTGTCGATGATGATCTGGCTGAGTGGTGGGTGGAGATGATGGAAGTTCCGTGCATTGTCCCTGTCGCTTCAGCCAAAGAAGACCCCGACTACGCGCCCGAGTTCATAGCGGTTCCGCTTGGCTAAAGATTGCCTGTATTCGGGTACGCTGTTACTTGCAGCGCAGAATTTCCCTTAACGACACGGGATCACTGTCATGAAAATAAACGGCAATGCCATTCGTCCGGGCAACATCATCGAGCACAAAGGCCGGTTGATGCGGGCTGTGAAGCTGCAGCAGGTTAAGCCAGGCAAGGGCGGAGCTTTTGCACAGGTTGAGCTTAAAGACATCCGCGACGGTACAAAGATGAATGAGCGCTTCCGTTCGGATGAAACGGTCGAGCGGGTGCGTTTGGATCAGATTGACTACCAGTTCCTGTTCGCCGATGGCGACATGCTGACCTTCATGAACAACGACACCTATGACCAAATCGAACTCCATAGCGAGTTGGTCGGTGAGCCACTGCCGTTTTTGCAGGAAAACATGCAGGTTACGATCGAACTGTATGAAGAAGAGCCAATCTCGATCAGTCTGCCGGAATCGGTAGTGCTCGAAATCACTGAAGCCGATGCTGTGGTAAAGGGCCAAACGGCGTCCTCATCCTATAAGCCGGCGGTTCTGGAAAACGGCGTGAAGATCATGGTGCCACCGCACATTGCGGCGGGGACCAAAGTCGTGGTGAACACGGCCGATGGGACTTACATGGAGCGGGCCAAATAATCATGCGTCGCTCTGCGCTCATAAACGTCATGGTCAAAGCTGCCGACAAGGCAGGCCGACAGCTGGTTCGGGATTTTGGCGATGTGGAACATCTCACTGTTTCCCGCAAAGGACCGGCTGACTTTGTCAGTCAGGCTGACAACCGCGCCGAGCGGATTATCATGGAGGTGCTCAACGAGGCCCGTCCGGAATTCGCGTTTTTTGGCGAAGAGAGCGGACAAAGTGGGCCCGATGAACCAGAAGGCCGCTGGATCGTTGACCCTTTGGATGGCACCACCAATTTTCTGCACGGCCTGCCGCATTGGGCGATTTCCATTGCTTTGGAGCAGGCTGGCGGGATTGTCGCAGGCGTCGTGTTTGACCCCGTCAAGGACGAGCTGTTCTGGGCCGAACGAGGCCAGGGCGCGTATCTGGGATCACGTCAATTGCGGGTTTCGCGCAAAGAAGACCTGTCGGAGTCCCTCTTCGCTACAGGTATGCCGTTCAAAGGTCGCGCGGATCAGGAAACCACTATGGCAGAAATCGAGCGGGTGGCTTTGGCGTCTGCCGGCGTGCGTCGGTTTGGGTCTGCTGCACTGGATTTGGCCTATGTTGCCGCGGGTCGCTATGTCGGCTTCTGGGAACGGGGCCTGTCCGCGTGGGACATTGCCGCTGGTGCCCTGATCGCCAACGAGTCCGGCGCGCGGGTCACTGATATGAATGGTGGAGATAAAGTCGTTTCTGACCGGTCTATCATCGTCGCGGGTCCGATGATGTACGACCAGTTTTTCAAACTGGTCACTGGCCGCTAAATCCATTCAGCCGCGCATAAGACCTTAGGCGCTTTACAGAGTCGGAAAATTGCTCGAATGCGTATTAATTGGTCGAGCAATCCACCATACTTTATGCGATTTCTATGGACCAGTGTTGTATATCTGCACTAGTAATTGGCGGGTTTATCGTATTTTCGACGAATTAGCCTGCTGTATTGCAGGGAATCTTACGTGCAAACCTGCAGCGGTCATCAACCACCGCTCAAGCAGGGAATGATGAGGACGAAGCTATGACCTTTCGTACGACCCTACTTGGCGTCGCTGCGAGCGCCGCGTTTTTCGGCGCAACTGCACAAGCTCAGGAAATCTTTCAGGCGGGCACGGTCCCTGTCGGCGATCTCTTGGCACCGCCAGTCAGTAGCGTCGTGCAATCGGCAGCAACACCGCTTTTGGATGCAACGGCATTCACCTCTCGCAACACCGTAGCGCAAGCGGCGATTGACCCGGGCTACACGGTGCTGAGCCCCGAAGACGCTGCGATGCTGGCTGCACAAGCCATTGGTGAGCCTGTGACCATCGGCGGTTTTGCTCAAACACCATCGACCGCGCCGACGTCTTTGGTGGCGTTTCCGACTGAAGTCCCAGCGGCCCCAACGCCGCAGCCCCTGCTGACCACGCCAGCCGGTGTTGATACCGGCTTGACGGCGGTTGCGATTGTGAACGGTGTCCCTGTTACTTCCGGACCCGTGACCAACATCCGCAGCGGGTACGGCAACAGTGCAACGATTTCCAGCAGCCAGTATGGTGGCTCCGTGCTTGTATCGTACGGCAGCGAACTGCCAATCGTCGGGCCAGACTATGCGCGCCAGATGCCCGGTGCCGGTTTGTCCAACCCTGCGCCCATTCCTTATGTCGGTGCTGATCGTGCCGATGCGATTGCAGCTGCCGCTCGCAGTGGGACCGACAGCGTGGCGAACAGCGCGGCGATGATTGGCACTTTCCCGCTGGCAACCAACTACACGGGACCAATCCCAAGAATTCGTCCTGCTGCGCCCGCTTACAAAGACCTGCCTGACGCCATCGTTGCAACCGGCACGACGCGCTCAACCTCAGCCGTGCTGAACCCGTTCCCGACGGATCAGGAAGGCACGGCGGATGCGGCGGGTGAGAACGTGGCTTCTCCGGTCAACGAGACCAAGGATGCCGTTCAGTCATTCAGCCGTATCACCGAAGAAGCGGCAACCGCTGCCGCGACCACTCCGCAGGTGGCCACTGGCGATGGCACGGGTCTGGTTAGCCGCTCCAACCGTGATTTGGCGGCCGCTGCGGCTGAGCCAGCATCAACCGCAACAGCAACCGCAGACAATTCGGGAGGCACCACCTTCGTAAGCCGCACGCGGAGCCTCTCTGACCAAGCCTCGGTAACGACTCCCACCGTCGCTGCATCGGCTTCGAGCGGGTGTACCACGCAGGGAATCACACTGCAGTTTGAAGGCACATCAAACCGCTTCACGGCGGCTCAGACTAATCAGGTGAAGGAATTCGGTGCGCTCTGCGCCGCGGCGAAGCAAAGTGTGCAAATTGTCGGCTATGCCGACGGTGACATTGCCAACGAGAATGACGCGCTGCGCATCGTTAAGGGCCGCGTCCTGCGCGCGCTGCATGCGCTGAGCGATGCCGGCCTCGATGATTCCATGGTAACGCGCGAATCCTTGATCCCCTCGGGCAACCAACCCAACAACGCCCTGCTGGTTCGGGCGAACTGATCGCACGACGACAGCAGCGACAATATCCAGAAGGGCTCTTCATTTTCTGTTGAAGAGCCCTTTGTTCTTGCAGGATTCTTTGGGGCTTTGCCATTAAGTCGCCTAATTGGGCGGCAACAAAGAGGAAGGATTTGATGAAGTTTCGATCAAAGGCCTGCCCTTACGCGTTTCCGGCTGCGTTTCCGAACAAAAAACGTGCGAAAACAGTGGTGCATCTGTACTTAAGCTGAACGTCCAAACCTTGCTACGAACGGCCAACATATGACCGATCAAACGCCTACTCTTACGCAGCCTTACAT
The DNA here is from genome assembly GCA_002700865.1 of Rhodospirillaceae bacterium. Taxonomy (GTDB): domain Bacteria; phylum Pseudomonadota; class Alphaproteobacteria; order UBA7985; family UBA7985; genus UBA7985. The sequence goes on along the minus strand of PAFB01000107.1, from coordinate 11,494 downwards.
CCCCCTGATTATCATCCTTGCCGTTCTCATTTTCGTCGGTGGGCTGGCCTACTCGCAAGCGGGGCGGTTGAGCGACTTCTTCTTCGCTCAAGCCGCCATCAATGGTGCCATTCTGCTGGTGGCCGTGCTCTCAGCGGCGCTGATCATATGGGAAGTGTTTAGCCTCAGTCGTGCGATCGGATGGGTCGACGGGACGCGCATTACCAGCCACGCGGCAATAGCGACCTCGGAGTCCAGTAGCGCAGACATGCCACAGCTGCTGTTTCCCTTGCAGTCACTGATGAATGGCAAGGTGATCCAAAGCGGCTTTTCTACGGAAAACCTGTCCATCGTCATGGACGCAATCAAGGCTCGGAACGACGAACGTCGGGACCTGTCGCAATACCTGCTGCAATTGTTGATCTTCCTGGGCCTGTTCGGCACGTTCTGGGGGCTGACCCTGACCGTGGGGGATATTGGTAAAGCCATCGGGCAGTTGAACCAGGAATCCGCGTCGCGCGACGCTGGCGATCTCTTTGGTCAAATGATCCAAAGCCTTGAAGATCCAATCGGCAGTATGGGCATCGCGTTCTCGTCGTCGTTGTTCGGCCTTGCCGGAACCATCATCGTTGGTTTTCTGGAGCAACAAAGCGCACAAGCGCACGGTCGGTTTATCGACGAGTTGGAGAACTGGCTGTACCAGCACGCCATTCTGTCTTCGGCGGGTACTGGCGGTGCCTATCCGGTCGCGGCAACCGGCACTGTCGTCACGTCCTCGGGCGTTTTCAGCGAAGAGGTACTGACCGCGACCAACGCCAAGCTGGAGCAAATTGACATCGGGCTGGCGCGCAACCACGACGCGCTGATCGCCGCGCTGCAGTCCCTGGTCGCCGTGCAGGAAGACCAGAAGGCCATCCGCAAGGAAGAACACGGTAAACTCTCCTCTCTGGCCATGCTCACGGACACTAATGAACGTATGAATTCGATCATGGAGATGTGGAACCGCCGCTCGGAACAGTATTTTGACGAGCTGGGTCGAGGTCAGGCGCAGCTGGTCAAAGTGGCTGAGGACATGGAACGCCTGCTCAAAGCGCGAGACACAACCCGCACGCTCAACGACCGGCTTGCCGAGCTTAGCCGTGAATTGGGCGACAATGCCCGCCGCACCGAAAACGCCTTTACCAACCTCCGCGATTTCCTCTCGGGCAGCGAGACAGGCAACCAGCTGCAAGCGCTGCTGGAAAGCATGGAAAGCAGCCGCGAGGAATTGCGTGCCATGCGCGAAGAAGCCGCTTCGCGCGGCACGTCGGACGAATAGGGATCAGGCATGGCTCGCCGCTCGCGCAATCGCGTCAACATCTGGCCGGGTTTCGTCGATGCCCTCACCACGCTGGTGATGGTGGTGATCTTCGTGCTGGTCGTGTTCATCTTTGCTCAGCAGTTCCTGTCCACCCAGCTCAACGATAACGTCAGCCAGATAAAGAACCTGCTGAACGAAAATGAGCAGCTGGAATTCGAGAAGTTCGAGCTTAAGGAACTCAACACACAGCTGGATAACGAACTCAACGCTGTCCGGCAGGAGCTGGCGTCGCTGCGGGGCGAGCGCAACATCTTGCGGGACAACCTCAGCAACTCACGGACTGAAGTCCAGTCCCTCGCCGGAAATGTCGATTCCCTGCGTGAAGAGGAACAATCGCTGCTAAAGCGACTGGCAGCCTCGGAGTTGCAGAACCGACAACTGCAAGCCGAAAACACCAAACTGACCGCCGATCTGTTGCTGAATCAGGAAGTGTTGGCCGCCGCTGAACAGCAGCGGGTTGCCTTGGTTCAGCGGGTGCGGGATGAAGGCGATTTGACCGAGGAAATGGAAGCCACCATTGCCCTGGCCGATACCAATCAGGCACGCAACATCAACCGCTTTGTGGCGCTGCGCGGTGACTTTTTGAGCAGCGTTCAAAACATTGCGCCAACGATTGCCAGCGAAGAAGACCGACAGCTCCTGCTGGAACTGGCTGAGCGCATTCCGAGCAACCCGGAGAGTGACCTGGGCACCGTCGCGCCCGACCGCGCTTCGCGTCTCAAAGCAACCGTACAGTCGACGCAAGACCTGATGGAGGCGATGTTTCAACTCGCCGAGCAAAAGCAGACTGAGCTGAATACACTGCTTGGCACGCTGATGAACGCACGCCGGCAGCTTTCTGCGGCTGAGCAAGCCTTACTGGATGACCAACTGCTGGTCGCACAGCTCAAGCAGCAAAATGAAGAAGTCAACAAAGAGCTGGTCGACGCCAATGAGGCGATTTCGGTCAACGAATTTACCATCGAAGCCAAACTGGCAGAGATCAAGATCCTGACCGACGTGCGCGAAGACCTGCAGAGCCGGGTCAACGATCTGCAAACCTCGATCCTGTCGTTTGAGAATTCGATCGATCTGCTGCGGTCCACCGTCGATGAGCAGGAGCGCGAAATCGCTGATGCGGTTGGCAGTTATGAAGAGCGGATAGAAAACCTGTTACTGCAACTGCAGAACAAGCAAGCCGTGCAGGAAGCTTTGCAGGCTCAATTGGACGAGCGCAGTCAAGTCATTGCGACCAAGGAACAGGAAATCGCCAGTATCCGACAGCAGCTTGCCGCCGGGGAAAACAATCTTGAGGCGCTGGTAGAGGAACGCTTCAAAGACCAAACCGCCCTGCAACAGGCCATTGACCGGATTGCCGAGCTGGACCAGCAACTGCTGGTGCAGGCCAACGAGCTGAGCACCGTTCGGGTCACAGCCGATGCGTCTCAGCAGCGCGCGGTCGAAAAGGACGTGGAGATCAACGAACTCGCGGCAAAACTTGCCGCCTCTGAGGGGGAGACTGCTGCCAGCCGTTCGCAATTGGCCAGCGCGCGCTCACAAATCGATACATTGAACGCCCAGCTCTTTGACGTTCGGCAAAAGCTGAGCCGGATCGAAGCCGCTCTGATGGACCGCAATGCCACGCTGCGCGCGCAAAGTCTGGAGCTGGAAACCGCGAGCTTGAACATGGCCACCGTGCTGGCCGATCAGCTGGCGCTGGAGCAGGAATTGAACGAAGCATTGGAACAGCGCGACCTGATCCTGTCCCGCGCTCAATCCAGTTTCGCTTTCGCTGCGCGTGCCGCGTCGCAGGGGTTGGACGGGATTGTGGTGCAAGAAGAAACCAGCACGGTTGACGAGCAGGAGCTCACGCAGGTTCGATTCAAATCCAGGGAGCGGATTCAGTTCCAGCTTGGATCTTATGAGATTCAAGAAGACTCCCTGATCCAGCTTTCGTTGGTTGCCGAAGACCTCGTCGAGCTAACCCGACGTCTGCCCGCAGACCTTGATTGGGTCATCAGGATTGAGGGCCATACCGACCAAACACCGGTGAACAGCAACTCTGTCGGCGACTTCAGAAACAACATTCAGCTCGGTTTCCTAAGGGCCGAGGCGGTTCGTGCCGCGCTGCTGTCCACCACAACCGGCCTTGCGCCAAACCAGCTGCTGGCGTCTTCGTTTGGTGATACTTCGCCGGTCAAAGACGCTTTCGGTTTGCTGGGTCAAGCAAAAGCGGAGGCTGACCAGCTAAACAGACGTATTGAATTCATCCTCGCTCCACGCTAAGCACCCCGCTTACGTTTACAGTTTCACTCTTTGAGTACGGGATTCGGCCCATGAAGGCGGACATTCATCCAGAATACCACGAGATCACCGTTGTCATGACGGATGGTTCTTCGTTCACAACGCGCTCCACTTACGGCGCGCCGGGCGACACGCTTCGTCTGGACATCGACCCTAAGTCCCACCCGGCCTGGACAGGCGTACAGCGGATGCTGGACACCGGTGGTCAGGTTGGCAAGTTTAACGACAAGTTCGGCTTCATGTCGGGCCTGAAGGTCTAAAGCAGACCTTGGTTTGAGCAGGTGCGGGCATTTTTTGAATGCTCGCCCCTTGCGATCCAAATTCGCGCTCCTTACGTGCTATAGTGTCAGCGAGAAAGCCGCTCAAACTGAGGGCTCCCAACGCTGACGCAGACCGTCACAATTGTGAGGTCTGAACTATAGAACCTTGCTTTTGCTTAAGGAGGCTACCCTATGCGTACTTTGGATCTTTCCCCGCTGTTCCGTTCCACCGTCGGTTTTGACCGCATGACATCGTTGCTGGAAACGGCATCTCGGATGGACGCAAACGCGGCGAACAGTTACCCCCCCTACAATATCGAACGCCAGTCTGAGGACGAGTATCGGATTTCTATGGCTGTGGCTGGCTTTACGCTGGCTGACCTGGAAATCAAGGTACAGGATCAGGCCGTAACCGTTAGGGGCCGTCAGGCTGACAGTGCTTCAGCCGACGACGAGAACACCACCTATCTCCACCGCGGCATTGCCACCAGAGCGTTTGAACGACGCTTCCATCTGGCCGATCATATTCGGGTATCCGGTGCGAAGCTGGAGCACGGGCTGTTGCATGTTGAACTGGTTCGTGAAGTCCCCGAGGCACTGCGCCCGCGGATGATCGAGATTTCCGCGACCTCTGTCACCGGTGACAGCGCCAAGGTCATTGAGGGCGAAAAGACAAGCGACGCAAAAGTTGCGACCAAGGCGGCTTAACCGCCGGTCCCTTCTGGTCTTCTTCTCATGCACTTAATGGACTTGCCGGGTCGTCAGCGCGACCCGGCTTTGTTATGACTGGGCCACGTTAAAGACCGCACCAAAGGAACGGCCGTGATTGAACCCGTCATCGACGACGACGAAATCGATGAAACCACCAGCAAAGAAGAAGGTGGTACGCGCTGGCTCGTGCTTCTGGTGCTGGCGGTCTCAGCGCTGGGTTTGGGATGGGCCCTGTTCTTCCGCCCTGACGGCTGGCCTGCGCCCGACGTTCTGACCGTGCTGCTGGCACCGATTGGATTGATCATTCTTTTTGGCGGCTCCTATTTCCTGACGCGGGGCAAGGAGTGGACAGCGTTGCTGCGATCCACGCAAAAGAATTGGCCGGAAGGCACGCTGCAGATTGTCAAAACATGGCCCAGAGGCGGTCGCAAGCTGCGTCGGGTTGACCATGGCACCATCAAGAATGCTCTTTACGACGCCTCACTGCGGTCCAAGGGCGATATCGTCGTCGCGCTAGCATCTGGCCGCTCTCGGACGCGGTGGCTGTTCGTCCTGATTGCCGCTGCCATTGCGGGGTTTGTCGGCTACCTTCTGCTGCCCTCCGACCGTAGCCTTTTTAGTGTGATGTGGTTTCAAACACTGGTGTTTTCAGGGGTTATGGTGGCGATGCTGACCACTCGCCTGGGCCAGTGGCTTACCCCGCCCTTCCTGCGCCGGCGCTTCCTGCTGTCTACGCCAGAAGCGGTTTACGCCATTGCCGGATTAGACTCCGATGCCTTTTCCGCGCAGGTCATGTTTCATATCGCCCGAAACGAGCGCCGGCTTGATTTGCGTGTTTCTCCGGCGCTTTGTGATGAGCCCTTGAAGGCTCAAGCATGGGCCGATATCGCCACGACCTTCGCTCAAAACGCCTACGACGACGGTCTTGATGCGGCCGCCTGCAAGGCTGTTTCAGCTGCCAGCTCGCTCATTATGGCGGACGCTGAAGGCGGTTCGGAACCAGGGCGGGGGTTATACATCGATCTGTGATCTACACGTCAGCGTGGACCAGAAGTGCGTCCGACAGCATTTATTTCCTAGCCTAAGTTCCTTATAGGCATAGGTAATCTCCCGAACATTCAAGGACGAAAGGAGCGTGGCATGGCCCAGCAACCACCACTGATGCCAAAGGCAACCGCCGTATGGCTGGTTGATAACACCGCCCTCAGCTTCGAACAGATCGCCGATTTCTGCCACCTGCATAAGCTGGAAGTTAAAGGCATTGCGGATGGTGATGTCGCCAAGGGCATCATGGGTCTGGATCCGACAAAGAATGGACAGCTGACCGAGGATGAGATCCAGCGCTGTGAGGGCGACTTGAACCTGTCTCTGACGCTGGCCGTAAGCGATATGCCCGAACTTTCGCGGCGCACCAAAGGCCCCCGCTATACGCCCGTCGCCCGCCGCCAGGAAAAGCCCGATGCCATCGCGTGGCTGGTGAAGACCTACCCGCACCTGTCTGACGCACAGATCATCAAACTCGTCGGCACCACAAAGAACACCATCGGCGCTATTCGCGACAAGACGCATTGGAATATGGCCAACCTGCAACCGCGCGATCCGGTGCTTTTGGGCATCTGCAAGCAGGCTGATCTTGACGCCGCCGTCGCCAAGGCAAACGCCGCCAACCCGGAAGCCGCCGCCAAGCTGGCAGCAGAGCAGCCGATGTTTGATGAGAACCAGCCAAAGGCCGTTATTCCCGAAGGCATTTTCGCGCAGTTCAGCCGCGAAAACCAATAGCGCCAAGACGTCGAAAGCGGGGCGCCGGTTACAAACAGCGCCCCGCTTTTTTTTGCCTTCCCCTCCCCGCCCCATCGCCCGTCACCGGCCTGCTTGAAAGCCCGAAACCCTAAGTTCGGCGCGATTGGCTGAGTGGGCTGGAACCTACGCAATCTTCGGCAATCCGCCATTTTGAAGCTCAGGGAGTTGCCGAAGGGCAACCTGTTCGCCATGTTCCCTGCAGAAACGATTGTTCCTCTAGAATAGGCATCAAAGAGACCATGTCATTTTCCGCCAACCGCCTGATCAACCGGGCTGCCCCTGCTGAGTTGGAACCCGTTAACGACGCTGAATTGGGCACCTTGCCGCGCTGGAATCTGGCTGATTTGTACGCCGGTCCCGACGATGCAAAAATCGACGCTGACCTTGACTGGGCTGCTGAGCAGGCAAAGGCTCTGTCTGAGACGGTCAAAGGCACCATGGCGAATATGACGCCGGCAAAGCTGGCTGAAACGATCGCTTGGTATGAGACCATTTACGAGCGGTTGGGCAAATTGGGGACTTTTGCCTTCTTGAACGGAGCGACGCAGCGCACAGACGGCGAGGCCATGCAGTTCCAAGCAAAGATCAACGAACGGTCCACCACCATAAGCGCCGATCTGGTGTTTTTCTCGCTCGAACTGAACGCCATTGATGATGCCGTCATTGCGGCAAAGCTCGAAGACCCGGCCATGGGCCCATGGAAGAGCTTTGTAGAGCGCACCCGATTGATGAAACTCCACCAGCTTTCCGACGAACTGGAAACCTATACGCACGATTTCGCTATCGTGGGCGGCAGCGCTTGGGTGCAGCTGTTCGACGAGACCATGGCGGCGCTGTCGTTCGATGTGGACGGCAAGGAGCTCTCCAATGCCGAAACCTTCAACTTGCTGGCAGACCCGCGCCGAGAAACTCGCGCGATGGCCGCAGCGGCGATCACAAAGACGCTGGGCGATAACCAACGGCTGATGACCCGGATCAACAACACAGTCATCAAGCAGAAAGAACTGGATGACAAATGGCGCGGATACGAGCGTCCGGTTTCATCCCGTAACGTCGCCAACGAAGTCGAAGACGACGTGGTCAACGCGCTGGCAGATACAGTTACCGAGGCGTTTCCACGGATTTCACACCGCTACTACGCGATGAAGGCAAAGTGGATGGGGCTGGACAAGCTGGAACACTACGACCGAAACGCCCCGCTGCCGGAAGCTGACGAAGCCAAAATTCCATGGTCAGAGGCACGCGATCGGGTTTTGGACGCCTATGCAGGCTTTACGCCTTCGATGGCTGAGATCGCGGGCGATTTCTTCAACAAGGGCTGGATCGACAGCCCGGTTATCCCCGGCAAAGACGCCGGCGCTTTCGCCCACCCCTGCGTTCCCTCCGCGCATCCATACGTGCTGGTCAACTACCAGGGCAAAACCCGGGATGTCATGACGCTGGCGCATGAATTGGGCCATGGGGTGCATCAGGTTTTGGCGGCGGAGCAGGGTTATTTCAACGGCTCGACCCCGCTGACCCTTGCCGAAACCGCTTCGGTGTTTGGGGAAATGCTGACGTTCCAAAGCCTTCTGACCGACGCTGGTGATAAGCAGCAGCGAAAAGTCCTGCTCGCGGGCAAGGTTGAGGACATGCTCAACACCGTTGTCCGGCAAATCGCCTTCCACAATTTCGAAACGCGCGTGCATAACGCGCGCCGTGAAAAGGAACTGCTTCGCGACGATTTCCAAGCCGCATGGATGGAAACGCAGATCGAGGCTCTGGGGCCAGCGTTTAATCTGAAGGCTGAGGAATACGGTGATTACTGGTCATACATCCCTCACTTCATCCACGTCCCGTTTTACGTCTACGCCTATGCCTTTGGCGATTGCCTGGTGAACTCGCTCTATGCCGTTTATCAGAACAGCGAGGCAGGGTTTGCCGAGAAATATCTGGAGATGCTGGCCTCTGGTGGCACCAAACGGCACCATGAATTGTTGGCGCCTTTTGGATTGGATGCGCGGGACCCGAGTTTCTGGCGTCAGGGACTCAGCCTGTTGGAGAGTTTCATCGACGAATTGGAAACCCTCTAACTTGAGCTTTCTGCCTTTGAGGGTTGCACCCCTGCGACCCTTTGTGGGGCTTTTGCAAAACCTGAAACGGCCCATATTCGAGTTATGACAGATCGCATGGACGAAAATCGCCTCGGAAGCCGCTTGCGGCGATACACCCGCGTAGGAACTTCGCTGGGGGGGTTGGCGGTACAGCTTGGTGCCAATCGGGTCTTGGGTACAAAACTGGATCAGGGCAAGCACGCTTCCGCGCTCAAGGATGCTCTGGGCGATCTCAAAGGACCGCTGATGAAGGCCGCACAGCTGCTGGCCTCCATCCCCGACGCGCTGCCAAAGGAATACGCCGAAGACCTCCGTCAGCTGCAGTCAAACGCCCCGCCGATGGGCTGGACTTTCGTTAAACGGCGCATGAAGTCCGAATTGGGCAGCGACTGGCAGGGTAAATTCCAGTCCTTCGAACGCGAAGCCGCTGCTGCTGCGTCTCTGGGACAGGTCCACCGGGCGGTTTTGCCCGATGGAACCGATGTTGCCTGCAAGCTGCAATACCCGGACATGTCCAGCGCTGTTGAGGCTGACTTACGGCAACTCGCCTGGGCCTTTGGCCTGTACCGCAGTTACGACAAGGCGATTGACCCGTCCGGCGTTTTCGTCGAGCTGTCGGCGCGCCTGCGCGAAGAGCTCGACTACGTGCGCGAGGCTCGGCACCTGCGTCTCTATGACGAAATGTTGGCCGATGAGCCCGTCGTTCACGTGCCGCCGGTCCACGAAGAATTCTCGACCGAACGATTGCTGACAATGACGTGGGTCCACGGCACCCCGTTGATCGACTTTATTCGTGGCGGCGCTTTGGAAGAAGACCGGCAGACCGTGGCGAAGAACATGTTTCGGGCCTGGTACGTGCCGTTCTACAACTATGGCGTCATCCACGGAGACCCGCATTTCGGCAACTACACGATCCGCGACGATCTCGGCATCAACATGCTTGATTTCGGCTGTGTCCGGTTCTTCCAAGCGAAGTTCGTTAAGGGCGTCATTGACCTCTATGAAGCCTTACAAACCGGCAACGACGATCTCGCCGTTTCCGCTTACGAGGCTTGGGGCTTTACCGATATCACGCGCGAACTGATTGACGTGTTGCATGTATGGGCCGGGTTTATCTTTCAGCCCCTGCTCGAAGACAAGCCCCGCCTGATCACCCAGACCAACACCGGCGAATATGGCGCAGAAGTCGCCAAAAACGTCCATCAGGAGTTGAAGCGGGTTGGCGGGGTCAAGTTGCCGCGCGAATTTGTCTTTATGGACAGGGCGGCGATTGGTTTGGGGTCGGTGTTCATGCATCTGGACGCCGAAATCAATTGGCACCGCATGTTCAACGAACTGATCCACGACTTCGACGTTGACACTATGATAGAGCGTCAGCGGGTGCTGTTTACCAAGCACGGCCAACCCATGCCGGAAGAGCTGGACTAGCGGAACATCTGCCAACCCGCGATAACGCGGGTTATCGCGGTGATCCAGGCCATGAATCCGAAGACGATGGCCATCCACCAAAAGGCCTCGGGAAAGATGCAGATCAGGGCGAGAAACAGGATGGTTTCAAAGCCTTCCGTCAGCCCGCCGAGGTAGTACAGCGACTTTTGACCCCGTATATCTGTGCTGATCCCCCGCTTCTCGGCAAAGGTCGCGAACGCCAGAAAAGACGCGCCCGTTCCGACAAAACTGAAAATCAAGAAGCAGGCAGAAAGCGCGTTTTGGGAGGGGTTCATCAGTGCAAAACCAAAGGGAACGGCGCTGTAGAAGAAGAAATCAAGGCAAATGTCCAGAAAACCGCCGCGATCAGTCGGACCGACCTGCCGCGCGACTGCGCCGTCAAGTCCGTCTGCGGAGCGATTGATCAGGATCAGGACCAGCGCCACCAGTGGCCAACCCAGCCACAGGACTGGAACGGTTAAGGCACCAACAAAAAAGCCGACCAAAGTGATTTGATCGGCGCTTATGCCCCGACCGACAAACCAGGAAGCTAAACGGTCTGTCGGAGGGTCGATATACTGGCGAAGGTGAGCGTCTATCACTGAAAAACAGCGCTCTTTGCTGGAGCGGGCCTAGTAGCCCTCACGCTCCATGCGCTTCCGCATCACTTTGCGGTAGCGGCGAACGGCTTCAGCCTTCTCGCGCTTGCGACGCTGAGACGGCTTCTCGAAGTGCCGGCGTAGTTTCATCTCACGGAAAACACCTTCGCGCTGTAGTTTCTTTTTCAGGGCGCGCAGCGCCTGATCTACATTGTTATCGCGAACGGATACTTCCACGGGATGCTTCCTAACTTTTGCAAAGCCCTGTCAACGGGCAAATAAGACACGGTCTCGCGCAGTCGATCCGCGCAAGTTCCGATGGTGTTTAGCAAAAGCTTCCTGAAATGCAAAGCCTCTGGCCGTGCGAATTATGCATGGAGACCCCTGTGAAAAGCAGGGTCAGCCCAATGAGACACCTCGACCAGTTGACGCGGCGGATGTTTAAGCACATTTCCAATGCATGACAGAGACTTATGACCAAAGCGCCCTGATCGACGCAACCGCCCGTCACGCCGTCTTCGACGGCTGGAGCAACGCGGCCCTTAGACGCGCCGCCGAAGAGATCGAAATCCCCCTGCCTCTGGCGATGGACTGGTTTCCCAACTCCGTGGCGATGATCGCGGGGCATTCGAAACTCGCTGACCAGCGCATGCTGGACGTCGCGGCTGAGGATGACTTCGACGCACTGAGCACGACCGACAAACTCCACCGCATTCTGAGCGCACGGCTGGAGCAGGCGGCGCCGGTCAAAGAAGCCGTTCGCCGAGGCCTCTCCCATCTGGCCCTGCCGCACCACTTCTACACCGGGACTCGACTCAGCTGGGCGACCGCTGACGCGGCCTGGAATGCGGTTGGACAGCCAGATCGTGACTTCAACCATGTCACAAAACGGACACTGCTTGTCGGGGTCTACGGCGCGACGCTGACCTATTGGTTGGCCAATGATGATCCCGAGTTGACCGCGACGAAGCGCTTTTTGGA
>PAFB01000106.1 GCA_002700865.1 Rhodospirillaceae bacterium | reverse complement strand
TTTGTGTCCAAGTTTTGCCCGTGTCCGCGGGGGTCGATCAGGTCATGCGTCGTTCGTCGCGGTGTAGTTTCTCCGCGCGTTCATGGCGTTCCTGGGCTTCGACTGACATGGTGGCAATGGGGCGGGCTTCCAGGCGGCGGAGGCCGATGGGTTCGCCGGATTCTTCGCAATAGCCGTATTCATCAAGGTCGATCCGCGCGATGGCCTTGTCGATTTTGTTGATCAGCTTCCGCGCGCGGTCGCGGGCGCGCAGTTCAAGCGCGTGGTCGGTTTCCATTGAGGCGCGTTCAACCGATTCCGGCGTGGAAAGTGACTGTTCCTGCAGAGCGGCCAGTGTGTCTTCACTTTCGTTCAGAAGCTCAGATTTCCACTGCATGAGCTTGGCGCGAAAGTAGGCCAGCTGCTGCGGGTTCATGTAGGGCTCTTTATCGGATGGCCGGTAGTCCGGCGACAAGATTGGCAAGTCCATATAACGATCCCCCTGTGTTTCTACGTTGGTTACCAAAAAACCGGTCGGTTGGGTGCCCGGGCGCTCAAGCGCTTGGGGGGCATGTACGCCTCTCGTGTTACAACTTCAAGCACAGCCTTTGTTGAAGCCGGCCTTGTCACCGACGCCCCCCCGGGTCATGGCGTCGCATAAGACTCTAATTCCTTACAAATTTGCCAATAATTCTAGGTTCAAAACTAAAAGAAATATTTAAAAACAATGGTTTGCAGTAGTTTATTAAATTAACACTTGCGTTTTGCGGCGCGTCCATACATTATCACTCCAACACCGAGGCCGCCGCTTGTTTTCAAGGCGGGTTGAAGATTTTTAGTTTGTCTGACCGGGCGCACGCCCCGTTGGGCTCGTCAATGGATTTGAGCCATGATCGTTACAAAGCGTATCGCCGCATTGCTGGCGACCAGTGCCCTTGCGGCCACGTTGAGTGGCTGTGAAGCGCTTGATTTTCTGAACCTCTCCTCGCTCGGCCTGAACAATAACGAGGCTTCTGAAACCACCGAAGCCCCTGCGCTTCAGGTGACCGCCAGCAACCCGATTACTGCGACACAGCCTGCGCCCTTCGATCTCAGTGGCGCGCAGCCGATGATGCCGCAATCCACGCTCAATACCCAATCAAGCGCCGCCAACGCTGCACTGATCGGGTCCACGATGGGCGCGTCGCCGTCTGGCTTCGGGACCATAGTTCCGGGTGTGCCGACGACCACGGCAACCTATTCCTACGGTGCGCAGCCCAACCCCTACGCGCCGCGCATCCCCAGCACGACCGTCACACCGGCCGGAACGGTCATCAATACAGCCGTGCCTGCACAGACAGCCACACCGACACTGCTAAACGCTCAGCCACTGCTGGGCGCCGCTCAGGCACCGCTGGCTCAGCCCACTGTTGCGCCCAACCTGTACAGCAATCCTTATCAACCCCTGACACCCGGCGCGACCGCCCCCGGTGTCTTGCGCACGCCAACTGTCACCCCGCTGACCCCTGGTGCTTTGACCCCGGCGAGCGCGCCTTCCCCTTCATCGACGACCATGCCCGCCCAGCCCGGCACCCTTGATCCGGCAAACCTGAGCAAGTCGACGATTACCGCAATACAGACCGCGTTAAAGAGCCGCGGTCTTTACTCAGACACCGTTGATGGCGTCTGGGGGTCGAAATCCAAGGCAGCAATGACGGCTTATCTAGCCTCGCGCGGCGAATCCGCCGTGTCGCTCGATACGCTGTTTAGTCTTGGCGTTTCACTATGACGTTCCGCACGACGTCGCTCTTTCATTTTCTCTGAAAGTGTCTCCAAAATACCTTCATCCCGTCAGGTTCGTCCTGACGGGATTTTTTTTGGATCAAAGGCCCCTCACGCTTGGGGCTGAAGGTGTCAGGGCGGTGAATTCTTCGGGCGTGTTGACGTTATAGAAGGGGTCTTGTGGGTCGGTGGGCCACTCGACGGACGACCAGCCAACCTGCTCCGCAAGCCGGTCGATCTTGCGCTCACCCCGATGAAAGGCATCGAGCAGCACTTCGAGACTGCGCGCGGGCCAGCAGCCCACAACCGGATGGTGCCGCCCCTTGCTGCTGGCAAAGACGATGTCCTCAGTCGGCAGGGTCAGTTTCCGGACCAGATCGAAGGGAATGTGCGGGCAATCGATCGGCACGGTGATCAGGCGTGCGTTCATACCGCCTGAAGCCCGCGCCCAGGCCAGTCCAGCAAGAATCCCACAAATCGGGGCTTCAGAGGGTTCCAGGTCGAAGATCCGAGGCAGCGTGATTTCGCTCAGCCGCTCTCGGTTCGGGCCGGTGCTCAAGCCCAAGACATCGACCTGCGGCTGAAAGCGCTGGATGGTACGCTCGATCAGGGTGTCGCCTTCAAATTCCAGATAGGCCTTGTCCCGTCCCATCCGCCGAGACTGACCGCCTGCCAATACAAGCCCAAAATTCACGTGCCGGTGTCCTCTGCGGTATCAAATAACAGCCGCTGTCCGCCCGAAAGCACGGTCAGACGCCGCCCCTTGGCGCGGCCAATCAAGGTCAGATTGCTCTGACGCGCCAACTCGACGCCCCAGGCTGAAAAACCACTGCGCGAGACCAGAATCGGCAGTCCCATCGTGACGGTTTTGATCACCATTTCGGACGTCAGCCGGCCGGTGGTGTAGAAGATCTTCCCCGCCGGATCGACCCCTTCCTGCGCCATCACGCCCGCGATTTTATCAACGGCGTTGTGGCGGCCTACATCTTCCATATAGATCAGAGGGCGGTCTTCTTCCGCCAAAGCGCAACCGTGGATACCGCCTGCTTCCAGATACAGGCTCGGCACCGATGCCAAGCGCCGCAACAGCCGGGTCAGGGTCGAAATCGGTAGCTTTGGGCCATCGTCAGGCAGCCAAACGCCTTCGAGCTGCTCCATCAGGTCACCAAAAATCGTCCCCTGCGCGCAACCGCTGGTCAGGGTCTTCTTTTTCAGCTTGTGCTCGAAGTCGGTTTCGTCAGGCGTTCGCACCACGGCGACGCCCAACTCATCATCATAATCGATGCCTTCAATCCGCGCATTGCGAGGCAACATGCCCTGGTTCACCAGATAGCCAAGGGCCAGCATCTCCGGAAAGTCGCCCACGGTCATGGCCGTTACGATCTCTGCGTCGTTGAGAAAGATCGTCAGCGGCTTCTCCCGCACGGCGCGCACGCGCTCGGTCTGACCGCGCTCATTGGTGATTTCGATCGTCTGGGCGAGGTCGGGGTCTTCCGGGTTGGGGGCGAGCAGGAGGGAGTCGAGTGCGCCATCCTCAATCGGTGGCGCGGAGGCTCGCTTGCGGATTGCAGATTCTTCGTCGTTGACGCTGGCCTCAGCCGCAGTCATCAGGCCGCCGCCTTCCAATCGGGCGTTTCGCCGACGTCCAGCGCAGCCAGATATTTCTCTACTTCCAGCGCGGCCATGCAGCCCATGCCGGCGGCGGTCACGGCCTGCCGGTAGATATGGTCGGTCACGTCTCCGGCAGCGAACACGCCGGGGATGTTGGTTTTGGTGCTGTCCGCTGCTGTCACCAAATAACCGCCGTCCATGTCCAGCCCAGCGTCTTTGAAAATGCCCGTTGCCGGTTCGTGACCAATGGCGACAAACAGGCCGTCGATTTTCAGCTCGCTGAGGGCCCCGGTCTTGCGGTTGTGCAAAGTCAGGCCGGTCACTTCCTTGGGGAAGCCGGCAGTGCCGTTGACGGTCTGTA
This sequence comes from Rhodospirillaceae bacterium, assembly GCA_002700865.1. Classification (GTDB taxonomy): domain Bacteria; phylum Pseudomonadota; class Alphaproteobacteria; order UBA7985; family UBA7985; genus UBA7985. The sequence continues at coordinate 9,497 of PAFB01000106.1, read as the reverse complement.
CTTCCGTGTCCCAGATGGTTTCGATCTTCGGGTTCGACAGCAGTCGGTTTTCGAGGATCTTTTCACACCGCAGCGCGTCCCGGCGGTGGATCAGATAGACCTTGGAGGCGTGATTGGTGAGATAGAGCGCTTCTTCGACCGCTGTATTGCCCCCGCCGACGACAGCAACCTCGCGGTCGCGGAAAAAGAAGCCGTCGCAGGTCGCACAGGCGGAGACGCCAAAGCCGCGGAATTCGTCTTCGCTGTCCAGCCCAAGCCACTTCGCTTGCGCGCCCGTGCAGATGACCAGCGTGTCACAGGTCCATGAGGTGCCGGACTCGCAGTGCAGCGTAAAAGGGCGCTGTTCCAGATCAACGGATGCGACGTGGTCAAACACCATTTCAGTCCCGACGCTCTCCGCCTGAGCCTTCATCTGATCCATCAGCCACGGCCCCTGAATCGCCTCAGCAAAGCCGGGGTAATTCTCAACGTCAGTGGTAATCGACAACTGACCGCCCGGCTGCATGCCTTGTAAAAGCATAGGGTTCAGCGCTGCTCGGGCAGCGTAGACAGCAGCGGTGTAGCCCGCTGGTCCTGAACCAAGAATGATCATGCGGCGGTGGTTAGTCTCGGTCATGCGCAGGTCCCCTGAAGGCTGAGTTTAAAGCGCCGGTTAAGCGGCGTCGGTGGTCGTGCCATTATATAGGCGAAGGCATGGCATCTGGCAAAACGAACGCCTGTGGAGGACTAGTGGATAATTGCTTTTGTTTGGAATATTATTTCTGATATGACACAATATATTGTGCAATATGTCTGAGAATGCCCATGCCACGCCTCGCGCTCGATCCTATTGACCTCAAAATACTGAGAATTCTTCGTGACGAAGGCCGCATTACCAACGTGGCCTTGGCTGGCCGCGTCGGCATCTCGCCGCCGCCCTGCTTGCGGCGCGTGCGGGCGCTGGAGGAAGCGGGCTATATTCACGGGTATCACGCCGAGCTTGACCCCGACCTGATCGGCTATGAGGTCACCGCTTTTTGCCACGTGGGATTGGTCAGTCAGGCCGAAGCTGATTTGAAGTCCTATGAAGCGCTGGTCCGCTCCTGGCCCAATGTCCGGGAGTGTCACATGCTCATGGGGGAAGATGACTTCATTCTCAAGGTCATGGCGCCTTCGGTCGAGGAGCTCAACGCCTTTATTATCAGTCACTTGACCTCTGCACCCAATGTGAAGAACGTCAAGACGGCGATCTGCATTCGGCGGTCAGACCGCAAACCGTCAGTCCCGGTGCCGATGGTCTAAACCACGGCGACACCGGGGAGCGCGCAGGCGCGAAAGGGACGCCGGATTACTTTATTTTGTTGACGTCGTCCGAGCCCCAGGCGGCGATGAACATCGACAAAACCACGCCCAGACCAAACACGGCGATGGGCAGCAAGGTCCAGTTCATGACGAACAGCATGAACAGCACAACAACCATAACAACGATCCAAAGAATCGCGGTGATGGTGTCTTTCATGGAAATCTCAAGCGGGTTCTTCGCAGCCATGGGGCAATCCTCAGACGAAAAAGGGTATCAATCAGCAACGCTTTTACTGGTCTAAGCCGCCTTGGGCAATCGGTCCCTGTCATGCGGTGCGCTCAGGTCAATATCGGGGCCCTGAGGCACGATCAGCGTTGGGTTGATGCTGGTGTGGCTGCCGTAATAGTGGCGCTTGATATGGTCGAGGTTGACTGTCGCCCTGACGCCGGGGGTCTGGACCAAATCAAGCATGTAATTCTGAATATTGGGGTAGTCGGCAATCCGGCGCAGGTTGCACTTGAAATGACCGACATAGACCGGGTCAAAGCGCAGTAAAGTCGGCAGGAACCGCCAGTCCGCTTCGGTGATGCGCTCACCGGTCAGATACCGCCGTGTTTCCAGCCTTACCTCCATCTCGTCCAGCACGTCAAAGACCTTGGCGACTTCTTCCTGATAGACCTCTTGCCGCGTAGCGAACCCTGATTTGTACACGCCATTATTAAAGTTGCTGTAAATTCGCGCGTTGAGGGCGTCGATTTCTTCAACAAGGTCTGCCGGACGGTAGACGGGTCCGACCCCGCCAACCGCTTCAAACTCCTCATCGAACATCCGGATGATTTCGGAGCTCTCATTGTTGACGATTGTGCCCAGCTCTTTGTCCCAGAGAACGGGAACGGTCACGCGTCCGGTGTAATCGGACTGCGCGCGCGTGTAGACTTGGTGCAGGAAGTCTGCGGCGTGCAAGGGGTCGGGTTCGACGCCGGGGCCGTCTTCGAAGGTCCAGCCGTTCTCCAGCATGATCGCGTTGACCACTGACACGGAAATATGCGCCTCCAGCACCTTTAGCGCGCGGTAAATCAGGGTGCGATGCGCCCAGGGACAGGCTAAAGAGACGTACAGGTGATAGCGGCCGCTCTCCGGACTATGGGGGGTCGAGCCGTCCGCTTTGACCCAAGACCGAAACGACGAGTCCTTGCGTTTGAAACGACCACCGGTGGACTTGGTATCGTACCACTGGTCCACCCATTTACCTTCGACGAGCAAGCCCATGCTGATGTCATCCTCACAATGCAGTTGGTTCGAGTGACATAGGTTTGCCTTGGCCGCCTGTTAAGGTGCAAAAACGCGCATGTCCTGAGCAAAAATTGGAAGCCTGTCCCTATGTCCAGCGCCCGCCTGACCCTTGGCACGTTCAACGTCCTCAATCTCGTCCCCGGCTCAACGCCGGACATGCGCCACTTCTTTTACAAAGCTGAGTCCAAGCAGTCTTACTGGGCCGCTGATCCAGGCGATTCCGGTTTGTCGGCCTATGATGAAAAGTTGCAGTGGCTGGCGCGGCAGATCGACTTGTTGGACTGTGACGCTATCGCGTTTCAGGAAGTCTTCGACGAAGCGCCTTTACGGGAGGCGATTGCGCAGTCGAGCTGGGGCCAGCATCCGTTTACGCTGGTCATGGGTGGTGAGCCATCCTTTGCGGAGGTGAGCGTCAATGGTTCACCGGCGCGGGTTTACAACAAGCCACGCGTGGCGCTGCTGGTGCGGGGTGACTGGCAGGTTGAAGCGGAAGTGTTGGACAGCTTTCCAGACGGTTTTGACTTTCATGAGCCGCTGGTTGGCCGCGACGGGCGTCAGCGGACATTTGTTTACCAGACTGACGGCGAGACGGTTTCGCGCATGTACCGCCCGGCTTTGCGCTGCGTGCTGACCCTGCCGGAATGGTCTGAGCGACTGCAAGGGGTGCCCGACGGCGAACGGGGGCAAGTTGTGGTCTATGCGGCGCACTTCAAATCCAAAGCGCCCATGGCCAATCGATCTGACAGTGGCAGTTCAACCGAGAAAGCCAGGCGTTATGCCCGCGAAAACGTCTTGGGTGCCGCCCGGTCAGCCATGATCCGAAATGTCGATGCAGCCGCGGTCCGCTGGCGCATTATCGATGATCTGGAGCAGGCGCCGCATCGGCCTGTGATCCTGATGGGCGATCTCAATGATGAGTTGGAGGCGATCTCCAGCGATATCGCGGGCGGGCTCTCTGTGCCGTACTTCAGTCGCGATGATTACCCCGACGATGACCGCGAGTTGATGCGGCACGTGTCCAGTGATCTTGCGCTGTACTCAACCACGCGCCGCCATGGCTACAAGACTCAGCGGGACGTGCTGTATACCTTTTTCTGGGATGGCCAACACAACACGCTCGACCACATTCTGGTCTCCCGGCACTTTATCCCGGACTGGATGTGCGAGGATTGGGGGTCTCCGGCGGTGGGGGATGTTGGATCGCTGCGGGTGTTCAACGACCACCTTATGGACGACCGGCTGGACGAGCTGGAACACTGGCAGGTGTCCAAGTACCACGCGCGGCGCTCCGACCACGGTCAGGTCGTGGTGCGGTTGGATTGGAACCGGCAAAGCAAGGGGGGAGAAGATCAGGGCTGAACCGAGGCCCAGAGCCGCGGCGCTACTCTCAGATGAACGAGATTTTCTCGACTTCGTAGTAGCGGGTTCCCTTTGGCGTCGTGACTTCAGCCGACGCGCCGACTTCTTTCCCGATCAACGCCCGCGACAGCGGTGAAGACACGGAAATCTTGCCTGCTTTGAGGTCGGCTTCGAGGTCGCCAACGATCTGATAGGTGACCGGCTCGTCGGTTTCTTCATCGACCAAATCAACGGTCGCGCCGAACACAACGGTTTTGCCTGACAAGGTCGATACATCAAACACCTCTGCCCGGCCCAGAGTGCCTTCGAGGTTGGCAATTTCGCCTTCGATGAAGCCCTGCTTTTCCCGCGCTGAGTGGTACTCCGCGTTCTCCGACAAGTCACCATGTTCCCGCGCTTCTGCAATTTGCTGAATAATAGCGGGTCGTTCTGCAGACTTAAGATGTTTCAACCGGGTTTCGAGACGCTCGAAACCTTCCTTGGTGAGTGGGAACTTTTCCATCTGCTGTAAGTCCTCCGTTTTGCAGGGACCGAGGTCATTTAAGGGTTATTGATTAGGGCTCAAGCCGCAAAGGACTGCAAGGACGCGACCTTGAGGGCGCCTGTCTGCGACGCTTTTATCGCTTGTGCAACCGCAAAAGCACCCGCCATGGTCGTATGGTACGGAATTTTGCGCGTTAGCGCGGTTCTGCGCAGGCTTTTCGAGTCATCGATGGCCTTCTGTCCCTCAACCGTATTCACCACGAGATCAATTTCCCCGTTGATCATGGCGTCGACGGCGTTGGGTTGGCCTTCGTGTACCTTGTTCACCAGCACCACGTCCAACCCTGCATCGCGCAGGGTTTTGCACGTGCCATCCGTGGCCACCAGCGAGAAGCCGGCATCGATGAACATAGCGCCCAACTCCGCCAAGCGGGCCTTGTCATGATCCCGCACAGACAGGAACACAACGCCTGAACTGGGCAGTTTCACGTTCGCTGCGAGCTGCGCTTTGAGGAAGGCGTGAGCGAAGTCTTCATCCAGACCCATGACCTCCCCCGTGGAGCGCATTTCCGGCCCAAGCAGGACATCAACGCCCGGGAAGCGGTCAAACGGGAAAACCGCTTCTTTGACCGCCATCCGACCCGCAGCGTGGGGCTTGGGTGGCAGTTGGGCCAGCGTTTCGCCGGCCATCACGCGCGCTGCGATTTTGGCGACCGGGACGCCAGTGGCTTTGGCAACAAACGGGACGGTGCGGCTGGCGCGCGGGTTCACTTCCAGTACGTAGATCGCCTCGCCTTGCACCGCGAACTGCACGTTAATTAAGCCGCGAACGTTCAGCGCAACAGCGAGCTTTTCCGCCTGCGCCTTGAGTTGCTCGACCAGCGCGTCAGACAGGGAATAGGGCGGCAGGGAACAGGCGCTATCGCCGGAGTGAATCCCGGCTTCTTCGATGTGCTCCATGATCCCGGCGATATAAACCTGCTCACCATCACAGATCGCATCGACGTCCACCTCGATGGCGTCGCGTAGGTAACTGTCGATCAGAACGGGGTTGTCGCCGGATACTTTCACCGCTTCAGACACGTATTTGCGCAGGCGCTGGGTTTCGTTGACGATCTCCATACCGCGGCCGCCCAGGACATAGGACGGACGCAGCAGCACCGGGTAGCCAATCGCCTCGGCGACGGCCTCAACCTCTTCGGGCGTCCGGCCCAGGCCGTTGGAAGGCTGCAGCAGGCCGACATCGTTGAGCAGGTGCTGGAACCGCTCGCGGTCTTCGGCCAAATCAATGGCATCGGGCGAGGTCCCAAGGATCGGCACACCCGCCTTCTCGAGCGCCGCGGCGATTTTCAAAGGCGTTTGCCCGCCAAACTGGACAATCACACCTTTGAGGGTACCGCGCTCCTGCTCCTTACGGGCGATAGCGAGCACGTGCTCTTCGGTCAGCGGTTCGAAATATAGACGGTCTGCGGTGTCGTAATCAGTGGACACGGTTTCCGGGTTGCAATTGACCATGATGGTCTCGTAGCCCGCTTCTTTGAGCGCGTAGCAGGCATGGACACAGCAGTAGTCGAACTCGATACCCTGCCCAATCCGGTTCGGTCCGCCGCCCAGAATCATCACTTTTTCACGGTCCGACACCTCCGCTTCGCACACCGGTGCGTTGAAGCGGTCATCGACCACGGTGGAATAGAAATAGTTGGTGTTCGAAGGGAATTCCGCGGCGCAGGTATCAATCCGCTTGTAAACGCGGGTGCCGGTTCCCGGCCCTGCCAGCACCAGGTCCTGAATTTCACGCAGGAACCAGGGGTCGATCTTGGAGGCGTTGTGCACGTCCTCAACGCTCATGCCCGCCCGCAGGGCAGTGCAGACGGCGAGAATGCGGGTCGGCGTTGGCGCGCGCAAATGCGCCGCAGCGGCGCCGGCGTCAACGACTTTGCCACCTTCGATGCCCGGCATTTCGATATCATCAGCACCGCTCAGCCCGGTTTCCAAGCCGATCAGCGCTTTATGAAAGCTTTCTTTGAAGTCACCACCCAGAGCCATGACTTCGCCCACGGACTTCATAGCCGTGGTCAGGTTGGACTGCGCGCCGGGGAATTTCTCAAAGGCGAAGCGGGGGATTTTGGTAACAACGTAGTCGATGCTCGGCTCGAACGAAGCCGGCGTCACCTTGGTCATGTCGTTCTGGAGCTCGTCCAGCGTATAGCCCACAGCCAGCTTGGCGGCGATTTTGGCAATGGGGAAGCCGGTGGCCTTGGACGCCAAGGCAGACGAGCGGGACACGCGCGGGTTCATCTCGATGACGATCAGGCGGCCATTATCGGGATTGACGGCGAATTGCACGTTGGAACCGCCCGTATCGACGCCGATCTCGCGCAGCACGGCGATCGACGCATCGCGCATGATTTGCAGCTCTTTATCGGTCAGGGTCAGGCTCGGCGCGACGGTGATGGAATCGCCAGTATGAACCCCCATGGGGTCGATATTCTCGATGGAGCAAACGATGATGCAGTTATCTGCATGGTCGCGCACCACTTCCATCTCGAATTCCTTCCATCCCAGAATGGATTCTTCGACCAGGACTTCGGTTACGGGCGACAGGCGCAGTCCGCCTGCGAGCATTTCGAGGAACTCTTCGCGATTATAGCAAATGCCACCCCCTTCGCCGCCAAGGGTGAATGACGGGCGCAGGATGGCGGGCAGACCGGTTTTGGCCAGCGCGTCTTCGGCCTGCTCCATGGTGGTGACGAGCAGGGAGCGCGGGCTTTCGAGGCCAATTTTGTCCATGGCGTCCCGGAACTTCTGCCGGTCTTCAGCTTTCTCAATGGACTCAGCGCGCGCGCCAATCAGCTCCACGCCATACTTTTCCAGCGTGCCGTCGTCGTGCAGCGCCAGCCCGGTGTTCAGTCCGGTCTGCCCACCCATGGTTGGCAACAGAGCATCGGGGCGCTCCTTTTCGATGATCTTGGCGACCATTTCTGGGGTGATCGGCTCAACATAGGTTGCGTCGGCCAAATCCGGATCGGTCATGATCGTGGCGGGGTTGGAATTCACCAGAATGACCCGATAGCCCTCTTCCCGCAGCGCTTTACACGCCTGCGCGCCGGAATAGTCGAATTCACAGGCTTGGCCGATCACGATAGGACCGGCGCCGATGATCATGATTGAGTTGATGTCAGTACGTTTAGGCATCCATCATCTCCATGAAGCGATCGAACAGGTAATGGGAATCGTGAGGGCCGGGACTGGCCTCGGGGTGATATTGCACGGAAAAGGCGGGAAAGCGCGTTGAGCGGATGCCTTCGTTGGTGCCATCGAACAGCGAGACGTGCGTGGCTTCGACATCACCGGGCAGGCTTTCCAGCTCCACCGCAAAGCCATGATTCTGAGACGTGATTTCAACCTTGCCCGTGGTCAGATCCTTGACCGGATGGTTACCGCCGCGATGACCCTGATGCAGCTTGGACGTCTTCGCGCCCAGAGCCTGCGCGAGGATCTGATGACCCAGGCAAATCCCAAAAACCGGCGTACCGCTCGCCAGCACGCCCTGCACCGCGCCAACGGCATAGGCACCCGTGGCGGCCGGGTCGCCGGGGCCGTTGGACAGGAACACGCCATCGGGCTGGTGGCTGAGAATCTCTTCCGCGGTGGCTGAGGCCGGAACCACTGTGACGTCACAGCCGCGCGCCGCGAGGTTGCGCAGGATATTCAGTTTGGCTCCGAAATCCACAGCAACAACTCGTTTGGTCGGCGCTGACATCTCACCGAAGCCATCCGTGCGGCTCCACGTGGTTTGCGACCACTTGTACGTCTGGCCCGTCGTGACTTCCTGCGCGAGGTCCAGCCCTTTGAGCCCAGCCCAGTCGCTGGCCTCCTCGAAGGCTGCGCGCAGGCTGGCGTCGCTCAGATCGCCATTGACCACGACACCATGGGGCGCGCCCTCGTCGCGAATCAGTCGCGTCAGCGCGCGGGTGTCCACGCCCGCGATCCCGGTCATGTTCTTGGCGCGCAACCAGTCGGAGAGGTGCTGGGCTGCGCGATAATTCGAAGGCTGCGTGATATCGCAACGCAGAACACACCCGCGCGCATGCACCTGCAGGGCTTCGACATCTTCATCGTTGGTGCCGACATTGCCGATATGCGGAAAGGTGAATGTAATGATCTGTCCGGCGTAAGACGGATCCATCAGGATTTCCTGATAACCACTCATCGATGTGTTGAAACACACCTCGCCCAGGCTGCGCCCTTCAGCACCCAGCCCCAAACCCCAGAGAATCACACCATTTCCCAGCACGAGAGCGCCAGTGGCAAGGCTCGGTTTGGTCGTCAACGCTGCGAAAAACCGCGTCTTTGCAGGTCCCGAATCAACGGTTTGGTCGGACATAGGGGAGTGGCTCCAATCGGTGCAGATCGCTTCAAATAAAAAGCACGTACTGGAAGACAGTGGAGTAAGCCTGCGCGCGCCCTGCGTCAAGGAATGCCAGAAGCGCGTTCGATCCTTCGCGCGCCGATTCGACGCGGCTCATGCGTCAGGCGCAAGTCAGCGGGAGTCTTTGGGGGTTCTTGCCAAAGTTCCGCCACATCATTAGCTTCCGCGCATCTTTGAAACAGCACGCAGGCATTCCATGCTCCGCGAAACACTCAATGGGTCCATGAAGGACGCGATGAAGGCCAAAGACCAGGTGACGCTCTCTACGCTTCGCCTCGTTAACGCTGCGATCAAGCAGCAGGACATCGACGTTCGATCCTCTGGCAACGATGACGGCATTGCCGACTCGGACATCCTTTCTCTGCTGCAGAAAATGATTAAGCAGCGCCGTGAAAGCATCAAAATGTACGAGGACGGCGGTCGTCCGGATGCTGCGGCGCAGGAAGCGGCCGAAATCGAGGTGATCGAACGGTTCCTGCCGCAGATGATGAGCGAAGAAGAGGTCACGGCCGCTCTTGACGCCGTAATCGAAGAAACGGGCGCGGCTTCGATCAAGGACATGGGTCCGGTCATGGGTCTGCTGAAGCAGAAGTATGCGGGTCAAATTGACTTCGGCTCGGTTTCGCCCATCGTCAAGCAGCGCCTGTG
>PAFB01000105.1 GCA_002700865.1 Rhodospirillaceae bacterium | reverse complement strand
CTTGACCGGTGGAAGCATCCCAGTCGATCTTTGGGGTTCGGTAGTACCCGGTTGCGGACAGTGACACCCGGCCCAGATAGGCGGCTTTGACAACATCGGCGAAGGGCCAGCTCTGTCCGTCTGCGCTGCGGACCTCGCCGTCAGCAAAGGTCAACCCGCCCGTGATGCCCTTATGCTCTAGCCAAAAATCCGTCAGCCGCTGTCGCAATTCCAGCGCGGCAAGCTTGGTCGCCCAGCCGTTCAGGTCTGAGCCAGACGACGCCGCTGTAGCTGAGGTATTGGGGACCTTATCGGTTCGGGTCGCCGTGATCTTGACGGTCTCAAGCCCAACGCCAAGCACTTCGGCAGCCACCTGTGCGACTTTGACGAACAGGCCCTGACCCATTTCCGTCCCGCCGTGGTTCAGCATGACCGACCCGTCTTTGTAAATATGGATCAGCGCGCCGGCCTGATTGAGGAACGAGGTGGTGAATGAAATACCAAAGCGCACAGGCGTCAGGGCGATGCCTCGCCGGATAGGGGAAGCGCCTGCGTTTGCGTTGGCTTCAACGATGGCCGCCCGGCGGGCGCGGTAGTCGGAGGTTTCCGCCAGTTCGCTGATCAGTTGCGGCAGGATGTTGTCTTCGACCGGCATACCAAAGGGCGTTACGGAGCGTTCGGCTTCATCGTAGAGGTTCGCCAGGCGCACGTCCAAGGGGTCGCGGCCAAGTCCGGCGGCGACGAGATCAACAACCCGCTCCGCCAGCATCATTCCTTGTGGCCCACCGAAGCCGCGAAAGGCGGTGTTGGAGACGGTGTCTGTTCGGGCGCGAAGGCTGGTGAGCTCAAGCGCGGGGTAGAAATAGGCATTGTCTGCATGGAACATGGCGCGGTCGTTGATGGCCCGGCTCAAGTCGTGACCATAGCCGCACCGGCTCGCCAGTATCCCGTCCACGCCCCGGATCATGCCATCGTCGTCATAGCCGACGCGAACATCAATGCGGAAGTCGTGGCGCTTGCCAGTCAGGACAAAGTCGTCGTCGCGGTCAAGCCGAAAGCGCACGGCCCGGCCGGTGCGCTTGGCGCCAATGGCAGCAGCGATACTCAGCGGCGCGGCTTGGGTTTCCTTGCCACCAAATGCGCCACCCATGCGCCGGACTTCGACGGTAACTTCAGCCGCTGACAGGTTTAGCGCGGCGGCGACCAGGTCCTGTATCTCCGAGGGGTGCTGAGTGGAGGAAATAACGTGTAGCCCGTCTGCGCTGGGCAGGACGAGGCTCCCTTGTCCCTCCAGATAGAAATGCTCCTGTCCGCCGACATAGAGACGACTGGCGGTGCTGTGGGCAGCTTGGTCGATGGCTTGGCTGACGTCACCGCGCTTGAAGACCAGAGGGTCGTGCAGAAAAGCGTTGGTGGCGACGGCTTCATCGACGGTGGTCAAAGCCGGTAGCTCGCGTGATTTGAGCGTGAACAGACGCGCCGCCTTGCGGGCCGCGAGCCGGGTTTCAGCGAAGACGCAGAACAGCGCTTGACCGGGGAACAGGATTTCGTTGTCTGCGAGAACCGGCTCGTCATGGACGACGGGACCTGCGTTATTTTCACCCGGTATATCGGCAGCGGTAATGACATCCACCACGCCCGGCGCTGCCCAAACGGCGCTCAGGTCGAGGTCTTGGATCTCGGCACGGCCAACCGGTGCTAGCCCGAAACAGGCATGCAGCGCGTTATTTGGAGTGTGCAGATCATCGACGTAAGGCGCTGAGCCGGAAACGTGCTGGGGGCCGCTATCGTGGGGGTGGGGTTTGTGGACGATCTTGGTCATGCTGGCACCTTGCCAGCCGCGCTTGTTGACGCGTCGATCGTTTCACGCAAGGCGTCCTCAAGCAGGTTCTGTGCGACGGTCATTCGATACCAGGCGCTGGCGCGTAGATCATCGATTGGCTTGAAATCGCGGCTCAGGGCTTGCATTGCCGATTTGATAATTTCAGTGCTGACGCCCTTGCCTTCAAGCGCAGCATTGACGCCGCTGGCCAGCATTGGCGTCGCGGACATGCCGCCGAAGGCGATGCGCACGTCGTGAAAATAGCCATTGGAGACCCGCCAACTGAAGACGGCCATGACTGCTGAGATATCCTGATCTCGCCGCTTGGATACCTTCACGGCTGAGAAGTAGGTGTGGGGCTCGCGCGGTGGAATGTGGATGCCTGTCAGGACTTCGTCAGCCGCCAGCGCAGTTTGCTTGTAGCCAGTAAAGAAGGTGGCCAGCGGAAGTGTGCGCTGCCGGTTCACCGACGACATTTCAACCGCGGCGTTCAAAGCCAGCAAAACAGGCGGGCCGTCGCCAATCGGGCTGGCATTGACCACGTTACCGCCAATGGTGGCCTGTTGCCGAATGTGCTTGGAGGCAAAACGGTCAAACCAGTCCTGACCCTCTGGGATCACCTGACGCAACAAGGGCCAGGCTTGCTCATAAGTGGCAGCGCCGCCTATGACCAGCGTGCCATCGGGCTGAAAGGTCACGGCTGTCATTTCCGGTACACGGGTGGTGGAAATCAGGTCGGGAAAGTCCTGGAGATCCTTGTTCAGCCAAAGCCCCAATTCAGTCGTCCCGGCCACCAGCACGGCGTCAGGCCGTTCCGCGCGAGCTTGGAGCAGGGCCTTGAGTGAAACCGGCGCGTCGTAGATCTCTCCCGAACCGGCATCGTGAGCGCTTGTTGCCGCCTTGGTCTCATAGAAAAGCCCGGTGTCGGGGGTGAGGGAGCGGAACCAGCTCTTGGCGGTTTCTTCCTTGGCGGTGAAAGCGGGATCGCGCGGGGCGCCGACGCTATCCTTTGCCGCTTCGAGGATTGGACCATAACCGGTGCAGCGGCAGAGGTTTCCGGCGATATAGGTTTCGGCGGCATCCGGTGCTGCGCCGTCCAGGTGCATGGCCGCGAGTGACATGACAAAACCAGGCGTGCAGAACCCGCACTGCGAGCCATGGTGCTGAACCATGGCGCTTTGAACGGGATGCAGGGAATTCGGGCCGTCACTTAAGTCTTCAACCGTCACGACCCAGTGCCGGTGAACGGCGGGCAGCAGCGTTATGCAGGCGTTGACGGCGCGGTACTGGATGGTTTCGCTAAGCGGCTCGTAGTGACCCAGAAGCACCGTGCAGGCTCCGCAATCGCCTTCGTTGCAGCCTTCCTTGGTACCCGTCAGCGCGCGGTGATCACGCAGATAGTCCAGCAGCGTCAGGGTTGGGTCCAGCCCCTCAATACGCTGAGGTTTACCAGCCAGATAGAATTGTAAATCCGTACTCAAAACCCTTTAGCTCCCTCGATAGGTTGAATAGCCATAGGGGCTGAGGAGCAGGGGAACATGGTACTTTTGCGTCGCATCAAAAACACGGAAGACCAAAGGAATTTCATCAAGGAACAGGTCGGCAGGCTTCATGCCGTGGACCCGCTGCAGATAGTCACCGGCCCGAAACACAAGCTTATATGTCCCGACGGCGATTGTCTCAGGCGTCAGTAGGGGCGCATCAACACGGCCATCGCTGTTCGTCGTTGCTTGTATCAGGGACGTTTCGCCAGCCTCGATGAATAACAGCTCAACATCTAGTCCTTGAGCTGGTTTTCCCGTCGATAAATCGAGCACATGCGTCGTGAGCGTTCCCAATATGGTTCCCCCTGTGTCAATGTGCGGGGGAGCTTTTCACAGCTCACTTGACGAGGCAAGGCAGACTGTGTCGCTATTGCTTTTTGACGCAGTTCTGAGCTTAGGGGTCGGCATTTGATGACCATGACTGAAGATTATCCGCGCGACTTAATCGGGTACGGCGCAAACCCGCCGCATCCCCAATGGCCTGAGGGCGCACGGATCGCGGTGCAATTCGTGGTGAACTATGAAGAGGGCGGTGAAAACTGCGTCCTTCACGGGGACGAAGCTTCAGAGGCGTTTCTCAGCGAAATCGTGGGTGCCGATGCGCGCAAGGGTGTGCGGCACATGAATATGGAGAGCATCTACGAATACGGCTCTCGCGCTGGCTTCTGGCGCTTGCATCGCCTGTTCACGCAGCGGCAAATGCCGGTCACTGTGTTTGGTGTGGCGACAGCGTTGGAAAAGCATCCTGAGGCCGTAGCAGCCATGAAAGCGGTCAACTGGGAAATCGCGTCGCATGGGCTCAAGTGGATTGAGCATCAATACATGGACATCGCCGAGGAACGCCAGCACGTCGCTGAAGCCATGCGCATTCATGAAGCCGCGACCGGTCAGCGTCCTTACGGCTGGTACACAGGCCGCAGTTCTGAGAATTCCCGCGAGTTGACGGCCGAGATTGGCGGCTTTCTCTATAACGCAGACAGTTACGCGGACGAGTTGCCATACTGGGAAATGACCAAGAGCGGCCCGCAGTTGATCGTTCCTTACACGCTCGATGCTAACGACATGCGCTTCGCAACCAACCAAGGCTTCAATAGCGGCGACCAGTTCTTCGCCTACCTTCGCGACAGCTTCGATGTTTTGTACGCAGAAGGCGAGACCGCGCCAAAGATGATGTCGATTGGCCTGCATTGTCGTCTTGTGGGCCGACCAGGACGGGCGGCGGCTCTGATGAAGTTTCTCGATTACGTGCAGGCGCATGAGCGCGTATGGGTTGCCACGCGCGCCGATATCGCGCGTCACTGGCATGAGACGTTTCCTTATGCAGCTTAGCGAGATCAATGCCTTGAATGCCAGCGCCTTCGAGGAGGCATTTGGTGATATTGCTGAGGAAAGCCCGTGGGTCGCGGCCAGAGCCTTCGCGGCCGCCCCCTTCACGACTACTGAGGCCGTGATCGACGCCTTTTGCAACGCGCTGATGCAGGCCGATGACGAAGACCGTCTGGGGGTCATTTGCGCGCATCCCGATTTAGCGGGTAAGCTCGCCGCAGCAGGGCAGCTGACCGAAGACAGCACGGCGGAACAGGCTTCAGCCGGGTTAGACCAACTCAGCGATGCCGAACGCGAGACCTTTACGGCGCTGAACGAAACCTACAAAGCCCGCTTTGGTTTTCCCTTCATTCTGGCGGTGAAGGGGGCAAGCAAGGCAGAGATACTCAGCAGCTTTCACGAGCGCTTACCTCAAGACCGCGAAACCGAGTTCGAAGAAGCTCTCCGGCAAGTCTGTCGGATCATGACTTTCCGCTTAGCGGACCGAATGACCTGATCGACCCCTCAAAGGACCACAACGAAAGACCTAAGGCATGACTGAAGTAGCCAATATCCTCCACGCCGAACGAGAAACCCCCGACTTTGCCTCGCGCTACCCCAATTTGGCCAACGCTCGTCTGGGTGCGGAAGTTGTCTCTGTCACGGATGAGTTTTTCGCCGAGCGTTCTCGTTTGATCAAAGCCGAAGAGGCGGTGTTTCACCCCGATCTTTATGATGATCATGGAAAGTGGATGGATGGCTGGGAGTCGCGGCGGCGCCGCTCGGGGGGCAATGACCACGCACTGATTAGGCTTGGCGGCCCCACGGTAGTTCGGGCGATCAATATTGATACAGCCTTTTTCACAGGCAATTACCCTCACGCTGCGCGGGTGATGGGCGCTTATCACGAAGGTGAGGGGATGCTGTCTGAAACGCGGTATCGGACACTGGTGGACATGGCCAAACTCGGCCCCGATGCCCCGCATTGGTTCGAGGTCTCGCACGCCGAGCCCGTGACTCATCTTCGCCTTGATATGTACCCCGACGGCGGCATCGCGCGTCTGCGTGTACATGGCATCCCAGTCTCCGAGCCAACCACGGATGAAAATGCGATTGTTGAGCTGTCTTCGATCCTGAAAGGCGGCCGAGTGCTCGCTTACAACGACAGCCACTACGGCAACCCAGAGATCCTGCTCTACCCCGACAAGGGCTTGAACATGGGCGACGGCTGGGAAACCCGTCGGCGGCGCGAGCCTGGGTTTGACTGGATTATCATTGCCATGGGAGAGGCGGGGATTCTCGACCATATGATCGTTGATACAGCCCACTACAAAGGTAACTTTCCCGCCTCATGCTCCATGAATGGACGCTTGCTCAGTGGCGCTGATCTGGCCCTGCTGAACAACCCCGACGCACTCAAGGCCGATAGCCAGTTCTGGCCCGAGTTGCTGCCCAGCCAGCCGCTTTCGGCGGATGCGGAGCATAAGTTCGATTCCAGTGCGCTCAATCTGGGTGAGCCGATTAACGTGGTGCGTTTCAATATTGTGCCCGATGGGGGCATATCCCGGCTCAAGCTGTTTGGCCGTGTGACCCCGCGCGCTTAACCCTCAAGCACGATGTCTTCCCAGTCTGCGGGGAAGTGAAATTCTTCCAAATTGGTGGCCGGATCAGCGCGGTCCACGACCAGAAACTGCTGTGCGCCTGATTTCACAATGTTGGGGTGATGCCAAACCCCAGCAGCGAAATTCACGCCCTGACCCGCCTCAGCGGCAAAGGCTCGGATGGTGCCGGGGTCGGGCGCGTCCTTGCCCTCCGCCACCACCACAAAAAAGCCCGCCTGAGCCGAGGCGCCAATGGGCATGAATGATTGCGAGCCCTCAGGGTGACGTTCCAGCATTTCAATCGTCAGCGGCAGGCCAAAGCTGCGGGTTTCGAAAATCGACAGGATCACGCCCTCACACCGCGCTGACACGGCGCTTATCGCGTGAAAGCGCTGTGTGAAGCCATTGTTGATGGGGTAGCTGGGGTGATCCGTTCGTCCCACTTCCAGCACGTCACCAAAGGGCGCGAAGGCGGCTTGGGTCAGGGGCTCCACCTTTAGCTTTTTCATCACGTAAACTTCCTCGATGTCTCCGCCCAAATTTCTCTGGCCGGATTGGTCCCGTCGCGCCGCGTGGTCGCGTCCGGAATAGCTGGGCCTGACAGGTGCGGGCATGGGGACCAGAGTACGTGTTTCCAGCTAAAGGATCAAAGGATGAATGCACAGCACGTTCGCGAGACTTGGGAGCGCGATGGCTACGTTTCGCCTCTGCGCGTGTTCGATGAAACCACCGCCCAGGGGCATCGCGCGGTCATGGAGCAGACCGAAGCCGAACACGGCAAGTTGCACTACAAATACAAAATGCATTCGGTCCTTCGCTCGCCTTGGGAAATAGCGACCAATGAAACCCTTCTGGATGCGGTCGAAGCCATCCTGGGTCCGAATATTCTGCTCTACAACGTCTGTTACATCGTCAAAGAACCCGCTGCGACGACGTTTATCAGCTGGCATCAGGATCTGACCTATTGGGGTCTGAGCAATGACAATCAGGTTTCGGCTTGGGTCGCCTTGTCACCTTCCACGGCGCAAAGCGGCTGCATGCGCATGATCCCGGGCTCACACAAACAAGGCCGGGTGAACCACAGCGAGATAAAGAGTGACGACAACGCGCTGGCGCTGGGGCAAACCGTGCAGGGGGTCGATGAGAGCCGGTCTGTGCTGACACCACTTTCCCCCGGTGAAGCCAGCCTGCACCATGGATGGACCCTACACGCTTCCATGCCTAATGAATCAGAGGACCGGCGGATTGGTGTTAATATTCAGTACCTTGCCACCGATTGCCGCCAGACCCAGCACGAGGAAGACAGCGCTATTCTGGTGCGCGGGGAAGATCATTTCCGTCACTTCAAAGTCGACGCGCCGGCCTGCCGTGACATGCATCCCGCAGACCTTGCGCGGCGGGACGCGCTGGACCAACGCCTCAACGACATCTTCCAGAGCCTATCCTCACCGCGGCCCGGCTGATGCTGTCATCCCAGCAAATGGGCCAGAACGGCGTCGGCTGTGGCTTCATTGAGGGCCAAAGGCGTCTGATGCACGATCGCAAGGCGGATGAGCGCCTTGACGTCTACATCGTGCGGGTGAGCGGTGAGTGGATCGATAAAGAACAAGATCCCAGCGAGCCGTTTTTCCGCGGCCAGAGCGCCGATCTGCTGGTCCCCGCCCATGGGCCCGCTGAGTAACTTTGTGACCTGCAAACTGGGTAGAATTTCTTCGATCCGCCCGCCGGTTGTCCCTGTGCAGTACAGGCGAAGCCCAGCCAGCGCGGCTGCATTCCGCTGCGCCCAGGCGACGGCAGCGCTCTTGTAGTTGTCATGGGCGATAAGGGCGATGGCTGTTGGCTCCGTTGCCATGAGTGCTGCTATCCTTCGAACAACAAGGGGAGGGGATCTCTTCAACACCAGCGGCAGAAGAGATCCTTGAATCGAGCCAGAGTATAGCAGTACGCCAGCTTAGGCGGCGATAGCCTTGGCCGGTCCGTGACACCACGCCGGCATCCATGACCCATGCGCCTCGATCAACTCATCGGTCATGGCCCAAATCTGGTCCAAGTCCAGCTCAGAAGCGGTGTGAGGGTCGAGCATGGCGGCGTGGTAGATATGGTCGCGATTTTCCGTCATCAGCGCCTCGACCGTCATCTCCTGCACGGAAATGTTGGTGCGCATCAAGCCTACGAGGTGTTTGGGAAGATCACCGATGGACGATGGCTGAATGCCGTTGCGATCCACCAGACACGGCACTTCCACCGCGCAACCGTGAGGCAGGTTTGAGATGTAGCCTTTGTTCTGCACATTGCCGTAAATGACGCTCGGTTTGCCGGTCCAGACGGACTCAACGATGTCTGAAGCGAACTCGTTAGACGGAGTCAGTTTGATACTGTCCGATTGACGGAAGGCCTCAGCCTGCTGCTTCCAGTCTTCGATCTGCTCGACGCAGCGCTTTGGGTACTCGTCCAAGGGCACTTGGAACCGGTTGATCAGATCATTGCGGCCCTGCTTGATGAAGTAGGGTACGTATTCGGCGAAATGCTCGGAGCTTTCAGTGACAAAATAACCCAGCCGTTTGAACATTTCGTAGCGGACTAAGTTTTGACAGCGCATGTGCTGCAAAGGCGACTTTGGGGCGAGGCCTTGGGCGTAGGCGCGGTGTAAATCAGGGTAAAGATCCCGCGTTGTACCGTCCTGCATTACCTCCTCGAAGTTGAGGTAGAAGGCCATGTGATTGATGCCGCCGACTTTGTAACGCAGATTGGCCACGTCTATGTCGAGGTCGCGGGCCAGTTCTTCAGCGGTCAATTGAATCGAGTGGCATAGTCCAACCTGTCGGATCGACGGGTATTTCTCTGCGATGGCCCAGGTGTTGATCGCCATGGGATTGACGTACTGCAACATGATTGCCTCAGGGCATACCGCGAGCATGTCTTCGCACACAGCCCACAGGTGAGGAACTGTGCGAATGCCGCGCATGATGCCGCCAATGCCAAGGGTATCAGCGATGGTTTGGCGCAGGCCGTACTTCTTCGGGATCTCGAAATCGGTAACCGTACAGGGTTCATAACCGCCGATCTGGAAGGCCACCACGACAAAATCCGCCCCGTCCAGCGCTTCGCGTTGATCTGTGTGGGTGGATACGGTCGCGCCGACGTTCAGCGTGGAAATGATCTTGTCTGCAACCAGCGCACTTTCGTCCAGTCGCCCCTGATCAATATCCATCAGCGCGATGTGGGCGTTTGTCAGGGCAGGTCGCTGCAGGACGTCGCCCACAATGTTTTTCATAAACACTGTAGAACCCGCCCCGATAAAGGTGATCCGAGGACCCTTTGCCATATTACTCATCTCCAGATTTCGCATGTTGGGTTGGGTTATCCCGATGCGAAATTAACATCATTCGTAGGATTAACTTTATCATTGTGCTGGTGCATTGCTTCACAGAATCCAGCATTAACTTCCGGTTATGGCGCTTAACGCGTGCGCGCTAGCGGCGGGCATCCCGCCGGAATACTGAGGGGGTCGTATCGAGGTGAGACTGGAACGACTCATAAAAACTCGACAAGGAACCGAACCCGCTGTCCATGGCAATACTGAGGATCTTTGCGTCTGAGTTGGAAAGCAGCATTTGTGCGTGGCTCAGCCGAATGCGCGTGATGTGCTCTTTGATTGGCACGCCAACCACGCGGCGGAACAGCGTCATCGCGTAGGAGGGGGACAGCCCAACATGATCGGCGACATCTGTCACTGATATGGGGTCACAGTAGTTATTCGCGATGTAGCGAAGCATTTCCTCGATATGCTGCATGGCGCCGCCGGCACCGACCACAGAGCGGACTTCGCCGTAACCAGACTTAACCGTCTCCCAGCCTTCCAAGGCAAATCGCCTTACCCGCATCTCAACCTCGCCAAGGATCAGTTGATGCCATGTTGCGTCCGCGCTCTTGATTTCCTCGGTCCAGCGGTAAAACATTTGCTGGTCGGTATTGGGCTTGGCCGGCGCACTCATCACGTCGCCTGCAATCAAAGCGTTCAGGAAGGATTCAGGCAGACCCCAGCGCAAAATCTGGCTGAACGCGATGTAAAGATTGATAATCTCGCCTTCGCCGCGCACATCCGTCACACCATGCGGACAAGCCCCCCAGAACAGCGTCAGACTGCCCGATTTACGGGCGACGGTGGTTCCGGAAAACGAATACTCCATGTCGCAGCCATCGAGATAGTTCAGCTCGACAGAAGCATGGTGATGATAGGGCACCGCAAAAGTGGTGGGGCGGTGGCGTTCAAACAGGATCGCATCCATCCCCGGCACCAGCCCGGTATCAGCGTAATTCAAAAAGTCAGCATGGTTGGCAATGGCCGACATCGATGTTTCCTCCCCAAGGGACGCCCAGATATGCCGCTTTCCCCCCTGCGTCACATTCCGGCTCTGTGTCTTGAATACTAGCCATAGTCCGAATGTTTCCGGAACGAGGTTCGTAGTTCATAGGAAAAATAACGCATATAATCGGAACTCTAAAGGTGCAATATCGCCTTTTTGGATAGGAATCCCAAACTGTTTCTCCTAAGAGTGTTCGCTGCCAAGCACTTGCGTACATGTGTCTGGTGGCGGTTCGCCGTCCAACATATCGGGGAGGGGATTACCGATGGATCAGCCAAAACCTGTGTCAAAGGTGGTCAAAGCGGGATACGGGATTGTCGAAATCGGCACCAACACGCTCATCATCTTCGCGTCATTTTACTTCATGTTTTACATGACGGAGGCTCTGGGCGTGCCGGCGGTCTATGCTGGTTTGCTGTTCTTTTGCGCCAAGATCTTCGACGTGATTACTGACCCCTTGGTTGGCAACTTTTCCGATCGCTCCAAGACCAAAATGGGGCGTCGGCGGCCCTTTATGCTTGCGGGGGGTATTGCCTTAGGACCGTGCGTGGCGCTGATGTTTCTCGCGCCCTTTCTCAGTGCTGACAGCTGGCTGCCTTCGGCGCTGTATTTCATGGGTTTCACCATGGCAACCTATCTCGCGCTGACATTGATTGCAGTGCCCGGCGGGGCCATGACCGCTGAGATGACGGACGACTACAACGAGCGCACCAACATGACCGCCTGGCGATGGGGCGTTGGCTCTATTGGGATGTTCATTGGCGGCGCGCTTGCGCCGCTGGTGGTGGGGCAGTTTTCAACCGGGCAAGTGGACCCCAACGGCTTTCGGGTCGCTGCCATCATCATGATGCCGCTGTTTTCCCTGCCTGTGATCGTGGGTGTACTGATGATGCGGGGCGCGCCTATGCGCTTCGCGGAGTACGTGCCACCGGTGTGGGAGCAGGCCAGAGCATGCTTTGCGACGCCTTCTTTTCGAATGCTGCTGGCAACGTACTTCTTGCAGGTATCGTTCCTGACGGTCGTTACCTCTAACCTGTTGTTTGTGCTCAAATACCACTTCCGTCTCGATGATCCTGTTTCTGCCAACGCCCTATTCTTCCTGATCTTCGTGTTTGCAACCATGGCCTCCATGCCGTTCTGGACTCTGGTTGGTTCCCGGATCGGCAAAAAGCGCGGGTATATGATTGCGATCAGTGGCTTGGCGGTCTGCGTGGCGGCAGTTTTTTTGCTCGACGCCGGATCGATTGCCTTTCTCTATCCGCTGATGGGTCTGATCGGGTGGTTCTTTGGCGGTTATCAGATCTTTCCCTGGTCGATGATCCCTGACAGCGTCACTGACGGGCAGGCACGCACGGGGCAGTCTCTGGAAGGGGCATTCAACGGCTGGTTCACCACTCAGCAGAAGCTTGGCATTGCCTTCGGCCCGCTGGTTTTTGGGGTCTTGCTGACCTTTGCAGGATACGAGCCTACCTATTATCAGGACGGCATTCGCGTGTTTCCTGAGCAGTCTGATCAGGCCGTTTTGATGATTCGCCTGTGTTCCTCACTCTTGCCCGCGCTGGTCTTCCTGCTCTCGCTTCTGTTCATCAGCCGTCACCAGAACTCCGCAACCGGACCAACCCCGATCAAGGCGACCAGCTAAAGGCCGTCTGCAGGAACCATCCTACGCCGTGATGAAACACCAGATAGTGCAGAATGACCGCTGCGACGATGGTTATGAGGACTTGCCCAAACAGCAGATGAACACCAATGGCAACCAACAGGATGACCAACTCAAGCCCTAAAACCGAAGCCTTGAGGTCGCCGGCCTGCGCGGCTGTCACCCAGCTTACCAGAAAGAACAGCAGGATCAGCGCGCCCGGCAGCAGGCGATTGAGCGTGCTCAGCACTGGCCACTGAAGGATGGTTTGAGGCAGGAAATAGG
>PAFB01000104.1 GCA_002700865.1 Rhodospirillaceae bacterium | reverse complement strand
GTCAACTCGTGCTGCTACACACTTAAGAGCGTGCCTTGGAAACAGGGCGCGCTTTTTTGTTGCGTGGCCAGATCACGGTCTTGATTAAAAAAAAAGGGGGGGAGGGAGACAGGTCGGGGAACCTGCCTCCCAATGAGGGACTGACGGCTGGGCTTACGGGGGAACGACGCCGCCAATTCCTTAAAACTTTATATATCTGAGGATTCACTAAGATTCTAGATAAAAATGTAGATTTTTTCACTTTTTCTTCAGGCCAAACGAATCACTTCCGAATCATACTAGAATTTTTCATCTAACATTCTCAAAAAAAGACATTTACGCTGATAACGACTTATGTTAGATACGCTATAAAGGTCGCATAAAGTGACTGTTTGTATGATTATTGACGCTTATTTTTTGAGTGATTTTTCGCTGTTATTGATTTGAGGACGTTTTGCGCATGTTTCTGAGCGCGCTCACTCCCATAAAGATGAAAACGGTGCTGTGCGCCTCCGTGTGCCTGGCCTGTTCATCGTGGGCGAGTGCGCAAGTTCTGGGAACAGACCAAAACTACACCGTTCAGCCGGTTTACGTAGAAGGTTCAACCATACCGGACACAGGCGGCGATCTGGTCAATCCAGTCTACACGTCAATTCAAGCCAGCGATTCCAGCCAGACGACAGACGCCTCCAACAGTAACTTCGCGCCAATGCCTGCCGGATCGCAGTCTTTCCCCGGCAGTGCACCCACAACCATGGTTGCGGGCGGCTCCGTTGATCCGAAGAATGGACTGGTAAGCGTACAACTGGTTCCCGTGGGTGAGGTGGTTACGACCAATGTCACCCAGACAACGGAATTAGCGGCTAATCCGCCCGGTTCAACGCAGGCAGAGGGTTTTGGATGGCGCTTGAACACATTGTCCAACAATGGCTTCAGCGCACCGGCGGCTCTGGTGGGCGATTTAGGCGCGATTGTTGGTTATCATCCGAACTGGGACGGTAGCGCTGAACACATGTTCCTTGCTTTGCCGTATGCGGACATTCAGCTCGGCCGCCGAATCTACCTCTCGACTGAGCGCGGCTTTGGTCTGAACATTCTGGCAAACAGAAACGCGGCGATGTCGGTTGCGCTGGATTATCGTTTCCCGCGCATGGATGTCGATGCCATTCAAGCGCTCGATCACGTAAGCGGCGCGCTGACAACGGGTGGCCGGCTTAACCTCTATGTTCGGGAACTTGAGATTTTCCTGAACGCCGATGTCGGGGTTTACGGTGAAATGTCTGGCTGGGATATGGAGCTGGGTCTGTCCTCGGTGCAGCCGATTTCCGATCGCCTGGCCATCAAGCTTACTGGGGCGGTTGCAGCCGCCGATGAGGAATTACTGGACAATCTCTACGGCGTGAACGCCGATGAGGCGGCCCTCCTCAATGTTTCAGAATTCGCCTTTGACCGTTTCGGTCTCAAGGATATGCGGTTGGAAGGCGAGGCGAAGTACTTCTTTTCCAACCATCTCGGAATTTACGGCTCCGCGCAGGTCAAAGTGCTGCTGGATCAGGTGGCAGAAAGTCCACTGGTGGACGATCTGGGCGACGCCGTACAACTGTCTTCTAATCTTGGTCTGATATATCGCTTTTAGTCCGCACGACTAATTAGCTCGTTCCTCAATTCCAAACCTGGACCAAGTACCCCGCCTTTGTGCGGGGTTCTTTTTTTGTGCAACCAACCCGAATTTTTTCGGTGCTGGAAAACAGGTCTTTATCAGGCTTGGGCAAGCTGGTGTGCGATGGTTGTGGTGTCGCCCAGTTTCCCGGTCTGCAGGATACTACGCAACGAAAGTGCCACCGGTTGGGCAAGGACCTATAATCACAGATCTTTAGCGGCCAGGATTTATTCTGCGCCTGAACCCTGTATCAGAGGGAAAATCTGCCAGATGCCATAACCCAAGGCACCGAGGAAGCCCAGCAGGATGGCAATGCGGATAACGCCGGCAAGCCGGCGGATTGCCTGCTCAACCAAAAACCAACTCACAGCGCCGGTTACAAAGGCGACTCTTCCGTCTAAGTCACTGACTTTATTGGTTGTTGCGACCATGAAGTCGATGCCCCACTGGATAAATGCTTCCATTCTACGCTCCCAACGCTTTGGTTTTGATATCGTTGGCTAGGGCGCTGGCCAGTTGGACGATGGTTGGTTCCGGTAGGGAATGGAACGGCATGGGGCGCAAAACCTTCATTGCGGCGAGGCCAATCCGCGCCGTCATCAGGCCGTTTATTGCACCCTCTACGAGTTTTGCAGAGATTTTTCCGGCCAGCCCACCGCCTAAAATGTTCTGCACCAGGCTATCGCCCGCTTCCAATCCGCCAGCAATGAAAAGATTACGGAACACCAGACGCAGTAATCTCAGGCTTGAGAATGCAGATTGCGGCCCGCCGTACAGCGCCGAGACCTCGCGCAACAGTTTCAGCGAGCGCCACAGTGATATGGTGACATCCAAGGCGGCGAACGGTGAGATCGTGGTCAGCCAGGCAGAAGAAAGACTTGCCGCCCGAATGCTCGTCAAGACGCGCTGATCCAAATCGGCCAAAACCGTTTGCTCATAAATGGTCAGCGCTTCGGCTTCGGTATAGGCGTTTTGCTGGGTGAGATCGAAGCGCTCGTGCGCATGAGCTAAGTCGGGACGCTTGCGCAGTTTGGCTTCGATCTTTTGCTGGCCTTGCGTCATGGCGTTGGTGTCGTGGGTTGCGAGGCCTTTATCCAGCTTGGACCGGGCTTTCTGATGAGAGTGCAGCGCCCGCGCCAGCAACCACTCGCGCACGATCATCAGTCCAAAAAACACCAGTCCCGAGCCGAGCAGGCCAAGTCCGAGCCAACCCAGCCATGGTGTAACCGCTGACAGCGACCGCAAGGTGAAAAAGGCGTCTGCAGCCAGCGCCACCAGAAAGAACAGGAACAGGAAAAACCCGCCCCACGCTGCGAAGGACCAGCGGGTCTGGCGTGGGGGTAGAACCTGCGCCTGTCCCGGTTCTGAACCACCAAAGGCGGTTTCGATCTGCTGCATTGCGACCCTTTGATCGCTTGCATCAAGCCGCGCTGGTTTCGGTGTTGGCGCTTGCGACGGCGCGTGCAGATCGTCCGCGCGGGGTTCGAGGGCGATCCGGGCCGGTTTTGGTGACGCAGGAGGCGTCCCGGTCGGTTGATCGGTCATTGCAGCAGGTCTCCTAACAACTCGTTTAACGCGCGGTCGAGATTGATGTGCGGGATAGGCCGAATTTCTTCGAGTGACGTGGGGGGCTTAAAGGCCAAAATCTCAAAATCCCCCGGTGCAAGATTGCGAAGGTCAACCAGATCGCGGGGAAGTTGGCTGGGATAGACGGCTTCTATCCGGTCACTATCCACCGGCACCCCGCTCACGCAGGCGACGGGCTTGCCATCGATGGTTGCGGTTGCCAGGGTGGTGGCCCGAAGGCCCGCCAGCGCCATGACGCTGGTCGTCGCCCCGGCAAAGGCGGCGCGGCTCTGGGCTTGTTTGAGTAAGCTTGTCAGCAGTCGGCTCAACTCGTCATGCTGGGAAGTAGGGAGATGGTCGGCCTTGGTCGCCGCAAACAAAATACGTTCGACCCGCTTGCCGTGCAGTAAGGGACTAAGCCACTGGTTTTGGCCGGGATTAAAGGCCTTCAGAACTGAAACGATGCCCTCTTGCAGCTCATTAATGGCCACGCTGCCTCCTTCGGCAGCATCGAGCAGGTCAACCAGCACGAGCTGACGGTCAATCCGTGAAAAGTGCTCTTTGAAGAAGCGCCAGACGATCAAGTGCTTATAATCCTCAAATCGCTTCGCCATACCCGCCGCCAGACTGCGGTGCTTGAGCGCTTGGCCGGGTTTGAGCGGCAGTGGGGCAAAAGTGAGGGCAGGGGAGCCGGCGAGGTCTCCGGGCATCAAAAAGCGCCCCGGGTTGAAGCATCGACAGTTTGACGCGCTTGAACTGCCGGCACTGGCGCAGGTAGTCGGCGTAGGTCTGATGCAATCGCTTGGCGGCGCGTTCGTCGAAGGGTGCGTTGTGGTCGGTCTGGCTGGTAGCCTCCAGCCAGTCTTTGGCGAGGGACAGGCGCGGTTCCTGCTCGGCTGCGGAAAATACCTGCGCTGACCATGTCTGAAAATCCATGTCTATCAGCGGCAGGTCCAGAAGCCATTCACCCGGATAATCGACAATATCGATGTGCAGGACACTTTCCGGGCTCAAGGCCCGGCGCATCCACGCGCCAGAGCGATAGCGCATCGACAGCCGCAGCTGGGAAATCGATGCCGTGCTCTCGGGCCAGACAGGCGGCTTATGGAGCAGCGCGTCCCGGTGATCCTCAAAGGCGAAGCGCGGTTGCGTCAAGTCGGGTTGCTCACCCAGTTGCACAGCCATCACCCGCCCGCCACCCATGGCAGACAACAGCGGCATGCCGCCCTGATGCAGCAGGTTTTGAATGAGCGAGGTAATGGCAACCGTCTTTCCCGCCCGCGCCAGGCCCGTGACCCCCAGCCGAACCACCGGCTCGGAAAAGGGAGCCGTTAGCCCGTCGACAAGGTCGGCGGTGCGGTCGGACAGGCTGGCAAGCAGCTTTTCGGTTTGGCGGCGGACGTTGTTGCTCAAGGCTGTCTCAAATCTGGTGCTAAAGTCGTCGCTTCTTAGGTGGTGATGGCAATACGAAGGCGCTAGCGGCAGGTGCGGTAGGGGCCAAGATCAAAGTGCAAGTGATCGTGGTGCAGCGCGTTGTACTCGGGCGAAAGCACGACGTTGAAGTAATCGCAGGCGGTGCGGGCAAGGTCCTTCAGAATGGGTTCGGACTCCCAATGATCGGTCATGGTGAGGATTGAGCCGTCTTCGAACTCCAGGCCCGCAACGTCGATGGCGTTGGCGAAGGCGTGCTGGGACCAGACGGAGGACCCGCCAATTTTGCGGCAGTTGTAGCTGCCCAGATGCCTGATGCGGACAAGAGGTTCCTTTTTGTGCTTGCGGACCAGAGGCGTGACTTCATCACTGACCCACTGACTAAAGCGCTCCGCCGCGGCGCAGGAAAGGGTCAGACCGCGGCCTTCGATATCAATGCCGTCAATTGCCTGAACCAGAACGGGATAAGCAACCCCGCAGCCCTGATCGTTGAAAAAAGCGTCAAGCCGCTTGCTTTGCAGGCCGTCGATCCGGCTCAAACGCTCGAGGCATTCGGGGCCATCGTCGGGCAGGGGCGGCGCGGTCGAGGGACCGCGCAATGGGGTGAAACGATCACCCAGAACGTCCACCAGTTGCGCCAGAGTGCCCCGCCGAACTTCAAGCACGAACAAGGTGCACAGCACCGCCAGGAGCAGGAACAGGGAGACAAGAATTCTCATTTCACCCTTTTTTGGCGGTTGGCTCAGGCCGTCAGAAGCCAGAATTGTGCAAAAATGTCTCAAAGTCTAGGAGAGATTGGGCCGGTATCTCTTCCATGGGCATATGACCCGCGCCGGGATATGTCCGGACCCGCAAATCAGGCACACGCGCGGTAAATCCCGGCATGTTGTCCCGCATGGGCAACAAGGCGTCAGCTTCGCCCCATTGCAGGTACACAGGGCATTGAATGGCGCAGAGCATGTCCGGGTCTGGTTTATCCAGAAAGCGCAGGTTATCCTGCACGCTGGCCCGCGATCCTTCTCGCATGATCAAGTCATAGATGCGGTGAAGCGATGCTGGGTCCAGCCGTTTTGGGTCGCCGAACATCGACAGCTGACCAGCCAAAACGGCGGCTTTTGGCGTCACAGACTGATAAGCCTGACCCACCAGAGGAATCTTGAAGGCGCTGACGGCGAGGGGCAGTTTCACTGTGCCGCCTGCCGGATCAAGAAGGCCGACGGCAAGCACGCGGTCAGGCATCTCAACCGCCAGCCGCCAAGCGAGAAAGCCGCCCAGTGAATTCCCGACCGCGATAAACTGCTCCAGCCCCAGCTTGTCCGCGAACCCTTGCAGCAAGCGCATATAAGTCTGCTCGTCCAGACGACCGTCGGGGTGTGGTCCCGTGATGGCAAAGGGTGGGATATCCAGCGCGATTACACGGCGGTTTTCGGCCAGAAACGGTGCCCAACCTTCCCAGCAAAACAGCGAAGACATGAGCCCATGCAACAGCAGCAAGGGCGGTTTATCGCTCTGGTCCTCACCAAGATCGTGATAATGCACGGAAAGGCCATCGACTTCGATAAAGCGCGAGCGATGATCGCAGTAGCGCTCTTTCAAGGTTTCAACGGGGATGTCTTCAAGACCGGGATTGAACCAATCCATCAAATCGCGCGCGCGTGCATTGGCCTCTTCGGCAAGCAAGGACCAGCGGTTTGACGTTTCAGACACAGGCCACTCCATCCATTGCATGATTGCACCTTCTTGTTATGGGGTTTGATGCTGTGTTTTCAAGGTGGCGGCGGGGCTGGCTCGGCGTTGATCTCTGTCGATTGCGCATTGGCTGAGAACGGTGGACAATAGGGCTCAGACAAAGTCACGAAAGACACAGCATGAGTGAAAAGCCCGACTGGCGCCCAGACTCCTCGGCACTTAAGCCCAATTTCTGGGTGGACCGACGCCTAACCGATTTTAACCCGGCTGAATGGGAAGCGCTGTGTGATGGTTGCGGGCAGTGCTGTCTGGTCAAACTGATCGATGAAGACGATGAGCGGATGTATGTCACTGATGTCGCCTGTCGCGGCTATGACTGCAAGAACGGCGGCTGTGCGGTCTATGACCGGCGAAAATCGGTGGTGCCAGAGTGCATTTTCCTGACCCCGGAAAACATTGCTGAATCCCCCCACCTGTTTCCTTCGACCTGCGCCTATCGACGTCTGGACTGGGGTTTGGATATCCCCGAGTGGCATCCACTGCGCCATAACGGAGACCGACAGCCAATGATCGACGCTGGCGTCACGATTGCTGGGAAAGTCACGCCGGAAAACGCTGTCAAAGACGCTGATCTGGAAGACCGCATTCGGCCTTGGTTTAGCGATCAATCCTGATCGGGTAGTCCAGCAACCAACCTTAGTCGAGTAGCCGCAAGCGACCAATCAGCGTTGCCCTTGCCTCCCCCAGAAGGCTGTCTGCGAGCTCGTCGGAGATGTTGGCGGTCGGGTTGAAGATACGGGCGAAAATGAACCAATAGGAAATCAGCCCAATGTAGTTTTCAGCCATGGCGGTAAATGACACGTCCGCCACCCTGCCGTTCTTTGCCTGGGTTTGCAGATAGGCGATCAAACGGGCGCGGAAGGGGTTGCGGCCTAGGGTGTAAATCTTGTCTTTCAGCTCAGGAAAGCGGCTGACTTCGCTGATAATCACCCGAAACATGTTCAATGTATTGTCGTCCCGCATCAGCTCGACAAAGCTGGCTGAAACCTGCTTCAGGCCCTCTTCCAGCGGTAACGAGGGGTCGATGTCATCGGGGGGAGAGGCAATGTCAAACTCCTGAATCCGATCTGCGACCACCGCATCAAACAGCGTTTCCTTGTTGGCAAAGTGCTTGTAAAGGGTCGCGGTCGAAACGTCAGCCTCTTTGGCAATGGCCGCCATAGCAGCGCCCTGATACCCCTGCTCAAGGAACATCCGCTGAGCCGATTGTACAATCGCCTCGCGCTTCCCCTCGCGGATGGTTTGCCGATAGGTTTCGAGACTCACAAATTCGCCCTTTAGCACTGACAACCCGGTGGGTTTAGCGCCTTGATCTGCTAAAGTAAAATGGTGCGTTTAGTTTGGAGACTCAGGCTTAGGCGCGGTACTTGGTGGCGAGTGGCTTGTAGCGTGATGGCCAGCTACGCTCGGGGCCGGTGTCGATGTGGATGAAGTTTGAACTGGGGTAGTAACCAACCCCGCCATCACTGGACCTGAGCGCCGCAACGTGCACGTCCTTGATCGGTGCGCCGTCGACGAACATGTCCATGGCCCGGCCGCGGACATGATAGGAATTCTTGGCTACACCGCCGGACTTAGAGCGCAACATGATGTTTGTTTCTGGCGAGCGATAGCCCGATACCAGATGCAAAATCGCGCGATCATGGCCGCGCGTGCGCATGGCGATTTCGTGGGCAGTGTCGAACAGCGCTCGATCGATATCACGCACCTTGCCATTGCGATGGTCGCGCAACAGATGGTTCAGCTCGGCCAAAGCGCCCTCATCGTACAGCCCGTTTGACACAAACTTGGCGCGCAAGCGTTCGCCGGTGTGGGTGCTCTGAATGGTAATGGTTTTTGCGTTTGCATCTGCAATGCGCACGGTCTGACTCTGGCCCGGAACACTGGACCGCGATGGCTCACTGCCAGCCACCTCAGAACGGTCCTGTGGCAGCACCAGATCAGGCACACTGCGGTGCGCAGGAATGTCGAGCGCTGCCCGCATATCGGGCAGGGGAGCCAGCGGCGCACTTCCTGTCGCTTCATCACCAAACAGGATCGGCGGGATCGGTGCCGCGATCTCTTGTTCCTGCTGTACGTCGAGCAGGGCCGAGAGCATGGCGTCGAGGTCTTCGCCGGTCTCCTTGTCCACATACTGAAGCGAGAGATCACTAACCTGCAGGTTGAGGTCGATATCTGCGTATTCGATCAGCTCGACCGGTAAAGCATCGTGCAGGCTCGCGCGCTGAAGCATCAGGTCGTTCATGGGCAGCTTATCAAGGCCCAGTTCGGAAAACGCGACTTTGTCCGCTTCACCAATTCGCGTGCCGCGATACAGCCCGTAGGCAGTCCCGGCGACACCAAAGGCGAGGATGGTTTGCAAGGCCGCCCGGCGGCTCGGGCTCCGCGCTGCTTTCCGCGCAGCCAACCGACCTGAGCCTATAGCTTCAGCCAATCCGTCCAGGAAAAAGTGCAAGTTTTTCTGGTTAACCCACATCGACCCTAAATTCCGCCGCGCGCCTTGTCTTGAATATCAATCGGCGCGTAATGCTATTTGAAATTAAGTTCGGACATACGTGCAAAAAGCATTCAGAGCAACGCAAAAAGTCACTCAACGGCACCAACTTAATCGCGTAACACGTTAAAAATAGGGCATAAAATTGTTTTGCGCTGTAGCAAATCAGAGCAGGCGGGCGATTAATTCCTGATCCAGATTGTAGGGATCATTCGCAAGCTGCAGACGACCATCCTCGCCGATGAAGGCGGTCATGTACGATAAAAACACCTGAACCGACTCCGTGGGCTTGGCGACTTCAATCTCGCCTGCGCGCATGGCGTTACGAATGCGGGTGCTGTCCCAAGGGGTGCCGTTGAGCATGTATTCTGCCAGCCGATGCGGTTGGGAGACACGCACACAACCGGACGAATGAGCGCGATGGGAGCGGGAGAACAGATCGCGTGAGGGCGTATCGTGCAGGTAAATCGCCTGATCATTAGTCAGCGAAAACCGGACACCGCCTAAGGGGCCGTAAGAGCTTGGCGGTTTGCGTAAAGTGACTTTGGTGGAGATTTCCTCATCCATCCAATCGATGCGGAAGGGGTTCACAATCTGCCCGCCAAAAAAGACTTCAAACCCCTGCTCAATGGCATAACCGGGATTGCGCCGAATGTGTTCGAGGTAGTCTTTCTCCATAATGGACCGCGGCACCGTCCAGTCCGGTGAGAACTTCAGCGAGGTAATGCGGTCAGAGAGTACCGGCGTTTGCCGTGTTTGCCGTCCGACGACCACGTTCATGTTCAGCACGTCCTCATCGCCGTCACGCGCAACCAGTGTATAGTTTGCGATATTCACGCGCACATGACGCACAGTTTCCAGCTGTTCTTCCCAGCGCAGACGCTCAAGGTTGGCAAGAACCAGCCCTAGCCGCTTAGTTGGCGGTGTGTTCATCCGACGTTTGGTGTTTTGGCCAATGATCCCGTCAACCGACAGACCGTTTCTGGCCTGATAGCCTTTAACCGCCTCAAAGAGCGCGTCGTCGAACAGGTTCTCGTCGCCGATCTCCCCTTCAACCGGGGCAAAGTCACCGGTGGCCAGCAAGTGCTGGCGCAATTGAGCAACCGTCGGATGCTCAACGCCGCGCCGCAACATCGGCCCTTCGTCAATTTTCGCTAAATCACTGGATGCCACGCGCCGCATCCGCGCGAGATAATCTTGCAGATCCAGATACTCCTTCTTGCGGGGGGCAAGCTGGGTCAGGAAGTCGGGAAGGTCGCTGGCGTCATCAAAGTCGAGGAGTATTTCGGAAGGCTGGCGTTTGAGCGCCTGGGGGTAGCGTCCGTTGAAGAAATCCGAGGCATAGCGCAGCGTTGCGGCGGTCAGCACCAGATCCCGGCGGGCAATGTCTTCCCAATCATAGGACGGGGCGAGGTTGTTCATGCCCACTGCCCAGTAATTCGCAGGCTTCAGCCCATGGTCGCCAGCAGCTTGCATCACGTTCAGCGCGTCCACTGTATCATCGCGCCAGGTGAAGTCGCGGTAGTAGAACGGCTGATAATTGCGCCGCCCGTAGAAATCCAGCAGATCGTTTCGGCTCAGCCCAAAGGTGCGTAAATCTTCGGGAATATTCTGGGTCAGCAAGTCCCGCATGATGCCATTTGCGCTTAATTCATTG
Organism: Rhodospirillaceae bacterium; assembly: GCA_002700865.1. Classification (GTDB taxonomy): domain Bacteria; phylum Pseudomonadota; class Alphaproteobacteria; order UBA7985; family UBA7985; genus UBA7985. Next base: position 5,754 of record PAFB01000104.1, on the reverse strand, counting down.
CGCTCGGAATCTTGGGCTGGGATCGCGTGGGCTGGGGTGTGGACCAGCAAAGGGGCGCTGAAAAAAAGAAGCGCGGCTGTCACTGCAAGAGAACGCACCATGGATAGGGCCCTATCAAAATTCTGCGGAGCAAATGATAAAAAACTTAACTTTTTTACCGATTATCGGTGATTTGAGTGATATATATCAAATTTGGGCTATACGTGAAAAGGGAGCGGCGCCGATGTGGCGATATAAAACCATTCACAATTCAAAGACTTGGACGAGAGCAGCGATAGGTGTGGCGCTGGCCCTATCAGTTTCCGCCTGCAATTCAGTTGAGGACCCCAATCTCGCTGTCATCGCCGCCGCCAATTCCGGGCTGGGTACACAGTTGCTGGAGCGCAGCCTGACGGTCGAGGCCGGAACCGAACAAGCGGCGCTGGATGCGGCGGTGAGTACCGCCGTCTGGACACCAAGCGACAAGTTGCGCGCCGACGTGGCGGCTTATTTTGGCCAGCTCGGCCCTAAAGCCTTTGCCATAACCCCGCCGACCGAAACCGGCGCTCAGGCGTGGGGCAGCATTCATGGGGCAACTTCAACGCAGGAAGCCCAGCGCGACGCCGTTCAGATTTGCAGCAATGTCGCGAGCCAGCGGGGGATCAACCTGCCGTGTTCAATTCTGTTTATCGAAGACAGGCAGCAGTCTCTGGGGTGGTAGAACAAGGCCGGTCGCGCGCTTGTCAGGCTCAAGGTGCGAGCCAGGCGGCGCGTCGCTGTCCTGCCAGACCATAGTCAAACAGCAGTCGGCGGTGATTGCCCTTCAGCGATAACACTTCGAGCCGGTCTGCCGTCAGGTGCAGCACCCGAAAGTTCTTGCGCGCCCGCGTCAGGTCTTCGGTACTCATCTCATCGACCGGCACGGTCGTGTTTTCCGGCTCCAGCATGGCCGTTCCGGGGTCGATGGTGTTGGCGTAGATGGTCTTGGTGGCCAAGGTCAGTTTCGCCCAGGCGAGTTCGGTTTCTTCCTTGCGCGGATCAAGCATCTCTATCCGGCCCATGACGGTGACCTGCAAAGATTTACGAGGGTCGTAAAATGACAGGCTCGCGTGCTTGGCTTTGGGGATCACCGCCGCTTTTCGGGATCGAGCATCCGTGTGCATCTCAAATCGTTTTTCTGAGCGGTCGAGATTGCGGAGAACCACAGTGCGGGGCACGGGCGTGAAGCCGTCCAGATAACACAGCGTCGGCCAGTGAAAAGCGTGCCGTGGCTTCTGGACACCCTCGCGCAGCTCATTCCAGACGACGTCGTGGCCGAGCTTGAGATCGTCAAAAGGCGAGGGTTCACTAGACATCAGCCAGCCATCCGCGCGGCCTGCGCCAAATCGGGCCAATTCTGCCTTGATGCAAGGTGGGCGTAGAGCGGCGCAAGCCAGCCTTTTTCGCGCCAAGCGAGAAATACACCTTCACTGACTTCGCTCAATCTCTGTTCGTCCACCACCAGAAAACCGCCTAGCTTAAGCGACTGCGTTTCGCCTAATTCAATTTCCCGGTCGTCCTCAACCAGAATGCCCGCGTCCTGAAAGGCGCGAAGCATGGTCAGACTGTCTTCCCATTGACGATTGAAATCAGCACAAAACGTCAGCGCTTCGTTCAAAAAGGGGGTCGGCTGGCGGTTTTCAAACAGGCGATCACCGCGCTCTTCGGACAACCGGCCGCTCGATTCCTCTATCCCCAGAACCATGCGCTTACTTTCCGGATCTGACATCAGCAGAAATGGAAAACGGCGGATATAGGCGGGAACGTAGGCACCGGGACGCCACTGGCCAGCCTTATCGATGAAGAGATTTCCACTATCTTTTATGCCCACAATACAGACAGGAGAAAGCGGCGCCTGTGGTGTAAAAACTATGGGATAACAACGGCTTGCAGTCTGAAACTCGACAGCAGTCAAGGGCAGCGAGGCGACTTCTCGCGCATAGCCGAAACTATAGGCGGGCAACAAGCGCATGTTGTTGTGCCGCCCGGCTGTGACAGGAGCCGGGTTGGAGTACAGCGGAGGCTGGCGCTTTGCGCTCATGGTATGCTTCTCGAACCGTTTCTTGTTGTTTAGCTCGTTTAACTGCGGCGCAGTCGCGACGCGGTCAAGCCCTTGATCTGTGGATCAACACCAGCACAGCCAGCCACAACTAGATTCAGTTTTATCCAACTTATGTTCCCTTGGCCTTTGAATTGCAGCGTGAGTGGTATCGCGCAGCGCAGGCCGCATAACCCGGCATGCGCAAAAAGGGTCGCAAAAGGCTCAGGCGTGAAAACAAAAAACGAATTTAAAGAATTGAATTGAGGAACAGGCTATGGCTGAGAAGCCGAAGAGCCAGGACGAGCTGCGTCAGATACGCGAGCTGTTGTTCGGCGAAGATAAGCGTGACATCGATTCCCGTGTGGAGATACTGGAAAGGGAGGTCGTCGAGGTTCGTGAGACAGTCACTGTCGTTGACACCTCGCTGAGTGAAAAAATTCAGTCAACCAGTTCGGGGGTGAGTGAAGATGTTCGCTCGCTCAACGAAGAGATGCTTCAACGCCTCAATGGCATGGATCAGTCGATTGCTGATCATTCGGCAAAGGCGTCTGAAAACCTTTCGGTTGCCGTGGGAAGTTTGACATCAGAACTGAAAAGCCTTGGCTCGCAGTTAAACGAAACCACGCGAAAATTGGATGAGGAACGTCAGCGTCGGGAGGTGCTGGCAACGGGTCTGCGGGCGCTGGCCGATGCGATGATGGCACCGGCGACGGACTGAGTCTGTTACGCTTTAAGCCCCTTTTCTGATGCCAAGTAACCACGGAGCTTCTCTGGTTTGAGCACCGACGACGAGATCCCTGCTAACGACCTGGACGCCCTGCGTGCGCTCATCCTGGGGGATGATGGCGTTGCGCTGCGTTCGGTTGGTGAGCTTTCTCAGCGGTTAGAAGCCGCTGAAGAACGCCTGCGCGACGATCCGCTGGCGGTTGAGCGGTTGCGGGCGGTCTTGGGGGAGGTTCTTCAGGGCCTTGAGGGCGACGAGCGGCGGTTGGTGCAGGATCGGCTGACTGCCCTGCTGCTCACCAACATCCAACGCGAAATAACGGCAGCCAAGCCCCGTTTCGTCCAGTCGATCTACCCCATCGCTGGGGAGCTGGTGCAGCGCGGTATTCAGCAAGCGATAGCGGAACTGATGGAAACCATCGAAGACCGTTTGCGCGAGCCTGCAACGATCTACAAACGTGCACAAATCCGTATTGAGTCGCTGATCACCAGAAAGTCTGAAGCCGAAATCTGGTTGCGGCAAACGGGGATCTTTCATGTCGAACGTATCCTGCTGGTGGACCGGACTTCTGGCACCGTCATCGCAGGATTGAGGCAGGATCGCTATGGGGCTGTCAAAGACAACCGCACCGCGGCTGAAGACGTTCAGGGCGAAGATCAGATTGTTTCCGGCATGCTCACCGCCATCATGTCGTTCAGTCAGGAAGCCTTTGGCGGCGGCACCGAAGGCGAATTGTCCACGCTGGAATTCGAAAACAGCCAACTGCACCTGAAAGCAACACCAGCGATTCTGTTGGTCGTCCGCATCATCGGCACGCCACCGCCGAAAATCGATGCTCTGATTGATGAGCGGTTCAACAGATTGTTGCGGGATCACCCGGCAGCACTTGAGTCCTTCGACGGCACCCTGAGTGAAGACGCTCATGCCGAAATTGGCTTACAGCTGCGCCGCTTTCTGCTTGCGTTGAATAAGCTAGATGGCGACCCAAGCGCGCGCAGCCAACAGCAAAAGCAGCGCTCGGGGGTCACGTTTGTGTCTGTGCTGGCGGGCGTGATCTTTGCCGCTCTGCTCATGATTGCCATCCTGAACACGGTTCGGATCAACGGCAATGTAACCCGGGTACAGGACACGATTGAAAGCGTGGAAAACCTGCAGGCCTATCCCATCCAAGCCGAGTATGACCGGGAGAAAGCAAGTGTCATCGTTCGTGGGCTGGTGCCTGACGCGGCTTCGGCAGGGTTGCTGGAGACCCGCTTGCGTGACAGTCATCCTCGCTTGGCTCTGACTTTCGCCCTGTCCAACATCGCGACAGACGCGGTCCGCCCGAATTTGCGCGGTTCCCGGATTGAGCGGGAGGCCAACTCGGCCAGCGTGAATGAGTTGCGCGACGAAGCCTTTATCCGCGACACCATCATCTTCGACCTCGAACAGCAAATCCGTGACCTGCGCTCCTTGATCGCTGGCACTGAGGCCATCGACGCCGCAATATCCTATCCGACGCTGCGCTATGACCTTGACCCGGACCTGGCGGCGCTGCGGGATCAGGTTAGGGGCGCTTTGCTCAGGGCGCTTGAAGTGCGCCGGCAATTCGCGGATGAAATCGCGGGAATTCAGAGCATGCTGGGGCAGACTGGAGCCGTCTCCCTGCAGCCATCTCTGGATGAAATCGACGAACGCACCATCGCTGGAACCCTCATTGGTTTCAACGCTTCGGGCAGCTTTAGCGACGTGCCTTTGGCGCGGGAAGCCGCACGGCTGGTGGCCGAATTGGCAGCAACGAAGGCGGAGGGAACCAAGGTCGAGATCCTGACCGTTGTTCGCTCTGTCACTGGGCAGGAGCGACCTGCCACTCTGGAAAACTTCATCGCCTCGAAAACTCGGGCGCTACTGATCACACAGGGACTCAGTCCCAGCCAAATTGTCATTCGTACCGGTGGAGCATCGGCTCTGGTGTCTGAGATCAACCCGTCGAACTGGCGCCGGTCACACTATGTAGGTTTCCGGCTTGCATATTAGCGAAAACTGTCGTCCCTAACGGTTCTACCTTTAAGGGGGCAAGTTTGGCCGTTATCTCCCAAAAAGTTTGCGTTATTGGCGAGTTTTCCGTGGGTAAAACGTCGCTGGTCCGGCGCTATGTCCCTGGCTTGTTTTCCGATGAATACAAGGCGACGCTGGGGGTCAACTGCTACAATCATCGTGGCCAGTACCTTCACCCCGCAACCGGTGAAAGCCGCACCATGGATCTGGTGCTGTGGGACGTTGAAGGCGGTCGGCAAAAGTCGTCCATGCTGAACTCTTACCTCATCGGTTCGGCTGGTGCGCTGTTGGTTGGTGATGCCACCCGGCCCGATACGATTGACGCCATAGACCACTACTACGGACTGCTCGAAGCCGTCATTCCCGGGCGCCCCAAAGTGCTGGCGCTGAACAAGATTGATCTGGTCGATGGCAGTCCGGCAATCGCGCAGACGGTCGCCATGGCGCAAGCTAAGGCACGGGCGCTGGGTCTGCGCGTGGTGCAAACTTCGGCGTCCCGTGGAAACCAGGTGCCGGAACTTTTTGGTGGTCTGGCCTCTGATATTTTGCGGGCCAGAGATTGACGACGTGAGCCGGCCAAACGCCATAGACGCCGCACAGGAAGCGCTGCTCAGCACCGGCTTGATCAACCTCATTGTGATCGATGCCGCAGGTGTCATCCTTGCCGCCAAAGGCAATCTGGTCGCGGACTGGGAAAGCAGTGAGCGGGTTTTTGACCGCCTGATGGTGCTGGTCGGCATGGAAGACCTGATCGCCTCCACGGCGCAGGAAGACAGCAGTGTTGCACCGCTCGAACTGCCCGCTGTCTTTCTCGGCGGTAATCACGAAGACGGCGACGCGGGTCTTTCCCTGCGACTTTCGCCGTTGGGACCGGGGCAAGCGCTGGTCGTGTTGCGGCCTCTGGATGCTGCGGGGACTGGCGAGCAGCGGACGG
>PAFB01000103.1 GCA_002700865.1 Rhodospirillaceae bacterium | reverse complement strand
GCGGGAATGTTTGTCATTCAAGCCGCTCTGGACCGCCTTAAAGCTGCGCCAATGTCCGCTATTGATGAGCTGCTCGCGGAAGAGCTGGACGACAGTCCGCTTCGGTTCAGCTTTGAAGGCCGCTCGGTGAGCGGATACCCCTTTGGCTACAAAATCACGTGGGACAAGCCGAGCCTCGATCATCCGCTGGTTTCGTGGAAAGCGGAAAACCGCCTGACCTCCCGCTGGTCCGTTTTTCGCCCATTCACTGTCAATGTCGATTACGGCGGAACGCACTCGATTTCGTCAGTGTTGCAGCCGTCGGTGCAGCTTTCCACTGACCGAGGCCGCGCGCGGGTTCGTGTGCAGCCGTTGCTTGAAAAGCGGGATGTGCGTTTGTCGTTGGTGGCGGTGACAGGAGAAATTGCCCGGGTTTCCTTGCGTGATCGCCCCGTGTTCTCAATCGAGCGCTTTGCTCTGGGCCTGGATATGGCCAAGGAGGCGGAACCGGGTGATATGATGATGGATGTGTTTGGCTTTGCGCTGTCAGAAGACCCCGAAGTGCAGGCGCGGTATCAGGAAGCGCTGCTGTTGCTGGGCGGCGCTGAATCCACGCTGAGCGCGCTGGGGCTGGGGCTTGATCGGCCGGTTGACCATCTGCGCATGCGCGCAAACATCCTACCCTTCTTCCCACTGGCGGGCACTAAATTCGTGCTGCGTTCCTTTATTTCCCGAGGCGGTAATGCGCTGCTTGAGGTCGTGGACGTGCAGCAAAGCAGCTGGCGGGGCCGGGTATCCGCGCGGGTCATGTTTGGCCCCGATGGTCGATTGATGGCACAGACCTGTCCGCTGCTGCAGGCCGGCGGGACCTACTTGCCAATTCCGTTTATGAGCGTAGTCGTCTTGTATATGTCAGACAGTCGCGACATCAGCATTTCGCGGGAGCCTATTCCCGAATTCGCCCTGCCAAAGAGCGTTGAACCCTTTACCCAGCGCGAGCTGTGTGACGTAGCCCGGACGTACGTGTTTGACGATGAGCGCTGATCAGTTTCAGCCGCTGGCGTCGTCTGTGTTGCCCTCGGTTGGGATAAATTGCCCGGCCTGGCGGGCATCGACGATGGATTGACGGATATCGCGGGTTTCGGTGAAGCGTTCAAACAAGAAGGCACCATCACCCTTGCGGATCGCGCGCTGCATATTCACCAAGTCTTCCTGAAACCGCTGTAGCAGGTCGAGAACAACGTCGCGGTTGCTCAGAAAAACATCCCGCCACATGGTTGGGTCGGAACCGGCAATCCGGGTGAAATCCCGGAAGCCGGAAGCGGAGAACTTGATCACCTCAGATTTCAGGTCGTCTTCGAGCTGCGTTGCCGTGTCGACAATCGTGTAAGCGATGAGGTGCGGCAGGTGGGACGTCATGGCGAGCACGCGGTCGTGGTGCAGAGCATCCATCTTGTCAATCATAGCCCCACAGGCCCGCCACAACGCCTCAATCTTTTCAACAGGCTCACGCGGGGTCTGAGGTAACGGCGTGAGGATGACCCAGCGGTCTTTGAACAGCGTCTCGAACCCGGCAGAAGGCCCTGACTGCTCGGTCCCTGCAATCGGGTGAGCCGGGACAAAGTGGACGTGGTCGGGTAGGTGCGGAGCCACATCGGCGATCACTGAGCCCTTGGTCGAGCCAACGTCGGAAATCACACAGCCTGGCGACAAATGGGGCGCGATCTGCTCGGCCAGCTTTCCGTAGGCACCGACAGCCGTGCACAGCAGCACGCAGTCGGCCCCTTGCACGGCTTCTGCCGCATTGTCGGTAACGCTGTCTGCCAATCCGCGCTGCAGGATCTCGGCGCGGTTGTCGGCTGAGCGAGAGACGCCAACGATTTCCGTGGCCAGTCCGTGCTTGCGGATATTGATTGCCAGCGAAGACCCGATCAGGCCGACACCGATAATGACAACTTTGGTGAAAAGCGGCCCTTGAGGGTTGGCGCTCATGCACTCTCACTTTCGATAAAACGAGTCAGGGCTTGGTTGACGGCATCCATGTCGTCTTCGGTGCCGATGGTCATGCGCAAGCACGTCGGCAGGCCATAACCGGCCACACTGCGCCCGATTATGCCTTCTGCACGGAGATACTCATCCGCTGCAGTGGCGCGATCCGGGTTGTCGAAGTCTATCAGGATGAAATTGCCAACCGAGTCATACACAGTAAGCCCCATGCCGCGCAGGCGTTGGGTGACGGCGGGCAGCAGGCGGTTGTTCAACTGCTTGGCATCCATGGCCCAGTCCCAGTCGTCCAGCGCAGCTGTTGCCGCCGCCTGAGCGGGCACGGAGACGTTAAAGGGACCACGAACACGGTTGAGGATATCGATCACTTCCTCGGAGCCGTAGGCCCAACCAATCCGCAAGGCGGCGAGGCCGAACAGCTTGGAGAAGGTGCGCGTCATAACGACGTTGCTGTGCTTGGCGACCAGCTCCGAGCCATCGGCATAGTCGTCCGCGTCGACGTATTCAGAATAAGCCGCATCAATGACCAAAAGCGCGTCTTCGGGCAGGGCGGCGTGGAGGCGGTCCAGCTCAGCCTTGGTTGAATAGGAACCGGTGGGGTTATTGGGATTAGCGACGAAGACAACGCGCGTGTTTTCAGTCACGTGCTCGATCATACTGTCAACGTCCGTACGCAAGTTGGTTTCCGGCGCAGCAACAGGGGTCGCGCCCGCTGCCAGCGCTGAGATTTTGTACATCAGGAAGCCGTGCTGGGAGTACAGGACTTCTTTCCCTTCACCGGTAAAGGCCTGGCAGATCAGGGCAATGATCTCGTCCGACCCTGCGCCGCAAATCAGCTGCTGCGCAGGAAATCCGAAGCGCTCGCTGATCTTTTCCCGCAGCGCAACCGCTCCGCCTTCGGGGTAGCGGTTGAGTTGGGCGACGGAGTCCTGAGCCGCTTCAATCGCCTTGGGTGACGCGCCCAAAGGGGCTTCGTTAGCGGCAAGCTGACGAATTGGTTTTTCGGTACCCAGTTTGCTTTCACCCGGAACATAGGGGTGAATTTGCATGATGCTGTTCTTGACGTCGAAACCGGATGACATGGTCAGCTCCTGAGAAGAATTCGAGGGTGGGCTGGTGAGAACGGGGTTAGGCGGAAAGGCGAACGGCTTCGGGATAGAACCCAAGAACATGGACTTGATCCATGTCATATCCTTGCGCTTCTGCCCATGCCGGAATTGCACTGTCGTCTCCGGCAACCTCAATCACTGACAGCTGATCGTTCTGATTGACCAGCACGCGGGTTACGTCCTGCCCTGAAGCCTCCGGCGCAAAGGCGGCCAGAACCCATGCCTTGTCGCGGGGAATGCCCCCGACCGGCCCGTCAATAAAGGGTAACTGAAGGATCACGTGCAACCGCCGTCCCTGGGCATCGGGCGTGGTAATCCGCTGCCACCAGTTCGGATCATTGATATCGGCACGAATGATGCCGAGTGTATGCCGCCCGCTGAGCACAGCCTCTGCCACCGCGTCACGGTCGGCAAAGTGTTCTCGATCCAGTGATACCGCGTAGTGCACTTGCGCATGTTCCCGCGCCACTGCGCCGGCATCGTCCTCAATCGCCAGCGACAAATCACCCTCCAGCGAGGTTACCGCCGGGATGATCTCCCGCCATATGCGCAGCAGTGAGCTTGCCGGAAAAGGATGGTTGCCGTGCTTGGCCGCTGCCCGGCGCAGCATTGAGGCTTCGCGGCCAGGGCGGAGAAAGACCGGGTTGTCCGAATAGCGTTTTTTGACCTCGCCCACTTCCATTGCAACTTTTGACCGTGCGTGGATGCGCTCGACCAATTCCTGATCCAGGCGGTCGATCTCGGCCCGCAGTTTGTCGAGTTCTGCGGCTTCCGCTTGTTTATTGGCTGCGTCCGTGGTCACGGCTGCGGGTCTCCTGCTTCGCCTTCATGCTGGCGGTTTCGGGGGCGGTCTGCCTTTGCTTTAGCGCAGGCGGCGGCGACTGTACAAGGTGAGCAGGCCCGCCGAATTTCTGAGCTTCGGCCACGAGCACCCCACCCATGGGCAATCTGCTCCATTTCAACGCCGAATGCGGGGGAAAGAAAAGCGCGTTTCGCATGCGTTCAAGGCTAAACAGCTGCTCACCCAGCGTGGCAGCGAGCGCCAGTCCGGTGAAGGCACGGCCTTTTGCAAATGGGTTCCCCGGCACGCGACACCAGAGACCAAAGGCAGACGGCACCACCACAATCAACCGCCCGCCCGGCTTCAGAACGCGCCAGACCTCGCGGAAGGTGCGGTCGGGGCGGCGCGCGTGTTCGAGGCGGTGAAGCATGATCACGCGGTCCATACTCTCCGTTTCCAGCGGCATCAGCGTGTCGTCAGTTATGACTTCTCGCCCCTGTCCCGTCGCGCCAAGAGTGGCCAGCCTTGCCGGGATCAAATGGCAGAGCGAAAGGGGCTTGAGCGGGGTGAGGTGAGACTCCAGCAGGCTCGCATAACCCGTTGTCAGCACCCGCTGTCCCGACAGCTCCGGCCACCAACCCACAATCCGCCGCGCCAACACCTCATTTGAGCGCACCCCGAGCGGGCTTGCGTAAAAATCCAGCAGATCGGCGGCGGTTATGTCCATAAACTCACGCTAAATTCACGGTGCAGGATGGCGATTAAGGCCAGTGTCGGGTACATGTCAGTTAATCATTCCAGGCAAATGACGAAAGATGCTGCGATGAGCCTCGAAATCGAAATTGTTCCGATTTTGTCGGATAACTACGTCTATCTCGCCCGCGAAAGCGCAAGTGGCAAAGTCTTGTGCGTCGACCCCGGCGAAGCCGCCCCGGTGCTGGCGCGCGCTGAAGAGCTGGGCTGGGACATCGATACCATCCTGATCACCCACCATCACGGTGATCACGTTGCCGGGGTCAAAACCCTCAAAGCAGCTACCGGTGCAACCGTCATCGGACCGGGTGGCGACAGTCAGGATATGCCAGCGCTCGACCAGAGTGTCGGCGATGGTGACGCCGTGGCTTTTGGGGATGAAACCTTGCGGGTTATCGGTGTTTACGGCCATACCGCTGGCCACATTACCTATTACGCTGAAGGCGAACAGGCGCTGTTTTCTGGCGATGCCCTGTTTAGCGTGGGCTGCGGTCGCTTCTTTGAAGGCACAGCGGCGGATATGTGGCCCGGCCTGCTTAAACTGCGCGACTTGCCTGATGCGGCGCGGGTCTACTGTGGGCATGAATACACGGCCACCAACGTCGCCTTCGCTACCTCGATCGACAGCCAGAACGCCGACCTGCAGCGTTACGCCGGCATTGTCGCTATGCTGCGCGCTGAAGGCATGCCCACACTTCCGGCAAATTTGGGCCTGGAGAAGAAAATTAATCCGTTTTTGCGCGCCGATGACCCAGATTTCGCCGAAATGCACGGGTTCAAAGGGCAGGAAGGCGTCGCTTTCCTCGCCCATATCCGCGCTGGCAAAGATGCATTCTAGCGCGCAGTGAAAGACAGCAAGCATGGCTAAGCTATTCGGGACTGACGGTATTCGCGGCACCGTCAATTCGTACCCTATGACCAGTCAGATCGCGATGGACGTCGCGGTTGCCGCTGGGCATATTTTCCGCGAGCAATTGACTCACCGCCCCACCGTGCTGATCGCAAAGGACACGCGCCTTTCTGGCTATCAGATCGAGCCGGCGATGGTCACTGGTTTCACGAGTGCCGGTTGGGATGTTCTGCTGCTTGGCCCTATGCCGACACCTGCTGTCGCAGCGCTCACGCGGTCGATGCGGGCAGATATGGGTGTGATGCTGTCAGCTTCGCACAATCCCTACCACGATAACGGCATCAAGCTGTTCGACCCGCAGGGCTACAAGTTGTCCGATGAAATTGAGGGGCAGATCGAAGCCGCCGTTGAGCGTATGGGGCAGGAAGGCCCGGCCTTTGCGCTTGCCGACCCGGACAAGCTGGGTCGCGTACGGCGACTTGACGGGGCAGAGGGCCGCTACATGGAACTGGTCAAAGCGTCGTTCCCCAGCGACTTGCGGCTTGATGGGCTCAAGGTCGCTGTCGATTGCGCCAATGGTGCCGCTTACCGGATAGCCCCGCGTATCCTCTACGAGCTGGGCGCTAACGTGGTCGAGTTCGCGGTCTCACCCGATGGCTTGAACATCAACGATCAGTGCGGCGCCACGGCACCGAAGGGCTTGCGCCTGAAGGTTCTGGAAACGGGGGCGGACATTGGTTTGGCGCTCGATGGTGACGCGGATCGGCTGATCATCGTGGACGAGCAGGGTCGGGTGATCGATGGCGACCAGATCATGGCGCTGATCTCTCTGAACATGAAGCAGTCAGGCCAACTCAAAGGCGACGGACTGGTCTCCACGGTCATGTCAAACCTGGGGCTGGAGCGTTTCCTCGAAGCCGAAGGAATGCGCTTGGAGCGGACACGCGTAGGCGACCGCTTTGTGCTGGAGCGGATGAAGCAGCTGGGTTGGAACCTTGGCGGCGAGCAGTCCGGGCATATGATCCTGTCGGACTATGCAACCACGGGCGACGGGCTGGTTGCGGCCTTGCAGGTGCTCAGCGTGATGGTGCGCCAAGCGCGCAGTGCCAGCGACGTGCTGACCCTGTTCTCGCCGGTCCCGCAAGTGCTCAAGAACGTCAAGTTCCAAGGGGCAAACCCGCTGGAAGCCGAAAGCGTGAAGAGCATCATCGCTGAAGTTGAGCGTGAGTTTGGCAATGCGGGTCGTCTGGTCATCCGTCCTTCGGGCACGGAACCGTTGATTCGAGTGATGGCTGAAGGCGATGACGCCACCACCGTCAATCAGGCCGTAGACCGTATCTGTGACGTCGTACGCGCTTCGGTTGGCTGATCGAGCTCAACAGAACAGAAATATCAAAGACTGAGGGGGTTTTGTCTGTGAAAGGACGCGTGCTCATCGTTGCCGGTTCGGATAGTGGCGGCGGTGCGGGGATACAGGCCGATATCAAGACAGTGACAGCGCTGGGCGGGTTCGCAATGACGGCGATCACTGCCCTGACGGCGCAAAACACCCAAGGAGTCCATGATATCCATGCTGTTTCAGAGGACTTCATCACCAAGCAGATTGACGTTGTGCTGAGCGATCTTGGCGCCGATGTCGTGAAAACCGGAATGCTGCATAGCCCGTCCGTGATCGAAACGGTGGTCAGGGCCTTAAAGGACTGTGCTGCTCCGGTGGTCGTGGACCCGGTGATGCGCGCCAAGGGTGGCGCGGCGCTGTTGCAATCCGACGCGCAAGCCGCCTTGATTGATCTGCTGCTTCCCCGCGCCACGCTGCTGACCCCGAATGTACCAGAGGCGGAAGCCCTGACCGGACTGACGATTGAGTCCGTGGCAGGTTTGCAGGCTGTGGGCGAGCGGTTACTGACGATGGGGCCAAAAGCAGTGCTGATGAAGGGTGGGCATCTAGACGGCGCGGCGATGACTGATGTGCTGGTGACCGCCGAGAGGTCCAGCATCATCGGCCTGGGCCGCACGCGTCAGGACACGCTTCACACCCATGGTACAGGGTGTACGCTGGCCAGTGCGGTTGCCGTGGGGCTGGCGCAGAAATTGACGCTGCACCGCGCGGTTGAGCGAGCGGTTGCTTACGTGGATCGGGCGATCAAATTGGCACCCGGTTTCGGCCAAGGCCACGGCCCGATCAACCACGCCCACCCGCTACGGCGCGCCGATGCGCTGGACGACTGGTTTGAGGGAGAGTACGACGATGACTGATAAACTGTTCCTGCAGGACGCTTACCTGAAATCCTGCGAAGCGCGCGTGGAAGCCCTTACAGCAGAAGGTGGGATCGTGCTGAACCAATCCGTGTTCTACGCCACCGGCGGGGGACAGCCGGGTGACAGCGGTTCTCTGGCGCTCGAAGATGGCCGGTCAATCGCCATCAACACCTGCATCAAGGGCGAAAACGACGCCTTGGTTCTCCTGCCAGCCGACGGCCCGGTCGCCGGGCTGGAGGTTGGTCATGGGGTTGAAGCAATCCTCGACTGGGATCGCCGCTTTGCGCACATGGCGATGCACACCAGCCTGCATTTGCTGTGTGCCAGTATCGAGGCTGGGGTGACAGGTGGTTCGATTGGCGCGGAGAAATCGCGGCTCGATTTTGATCTCGAAGACTCCCCCGACAAGGAAGCGCTGGAACAGCGGCTGAATGACCTGATCGCCGGGGCTCATGACGTTCATGCCTCCACCATCACAGCAGAGGCCCTTGATGCGCAGCCGGAACTGGTGCGCACCATGTCGGTCGCCCCGCCGCGTGATGCTTCCGGACTGATCCGGGTGGTGCGCATTGGCAGCGAGGCAAGGCCCGTCGATTTCCAGCCCTGCGGCGGCACTCACGTCGCCAATACCGCTGAGATTGGCCGCGTGCGGGTTGGCAAAGTGGAGAAAAAGGGCAAGCAGAACCGTCGCATCAACATTCATTGGGAGCCGATAAACCCGTGAGCGACTGCTACCCGATTTACCAGCTCAACGCCTTCACCGATCGCTCGTTCACCGGCGCGCCTGCGGCTGTTGTACCGATGGAGGTGTTTCCGGATGATTCGGTTTTGCGTGGGATCGCGTCAGACAACAATCTGGCAGAGACCGCCTACACCGTGCCTTGGTCAGGCGATGACGCCGATTTTCACTTGTGATGGTTCACCCCGACAATCGAGATGGACCTGTGCGG
>PAFB01000102.1 GCA_002700865.1 Rhodospirillaceae bacterium | reverse complement strand
CAGCCGCTCCCAATCGGGCGGGTAATTGGCACTCACGATAGAGTTCGTCAATGGCGCATGGGGTGGGAGAGAGAACTTTTAGCAGGGCGTCGCGCGCTTTTCGGACGTCATCATCGGATAATTTCATCAGTGTTTTGGGGTGTGTCTGCAGGGGCGCAGGCTCGTGCAATTCGTCGATTTCCGGCAGGCAGTCGAGGATGTCCTGTGTTTCACAAACCAGCGTAGCCCCATCCTTAAGCAGCTGGTTTGTTCCCTCGGCGCGGGGGTCTAGCGGGTTGCCCGGTACAGCGCAGACTTCACGGGAAAAATCGGCGGCGTAGCGGCCTGTTATCAGGGAGCCAGAACGCTGTGCCGCTTCCACCACCACGGTTGCGGCGCTCATGCCAGCGATAATGCGGTTGCGGTGCGGAAAGTGCCGCGCGGTCGGCTGCATGCCTAGTGGCATTTCGGCGATCACAACAGAATGCTCGATGATGGCGCGGTAAAGGTCGTTATGCTCGCGCGGGTAGATCACGTCGGCACCACCGGCGACCACGGCGACTGTACCGGTTTTGACCGTTGCGGCATGGACAGCGGCATCGATTCCCCGTGCCAGTCCGGAAACAATGTTAAAGCGCTCGCCGGCCAGCCCTTCAGCCAGCTTCGCCGCAAACCGTGCACCATTGGTCGATGCATTTCTTGCGCCGACCATGGCGATAGAGGGACGAGGCAGCAAATCCGGGTTGCCCAGAATTGACAGGACCGGGGGCGGATCATTGATCTGGCGCAGCAGCACGGGAAAAACGGTATCGGCTGCGGTAATCAGGCTACCGCCCATTTCTTTCAGCGCGCGGTACTCCTGTTCCGCTGCTTGCGACGAATAGGGCTCCAGTGGGTTCTTGGCACCGCCGCGCATAGACAGGTCTGGCAAGGCAGCCAGCGCTTCCAAAGCTGTTTCGAAGCGATCGATAAGCGACCAGAATGAATGCGGGCCGATCCTCTTGGTCCGAATCAGGCGAAGCCAGGCACCGCGCTCGGCTGGTTCAATCAGTCTGGGGAATGCATAAGACATACTTCTGCATACCCACCCAACGCCAGTCGTCAACTATTTGATTGTAAAAACAAAAAATAAAACAACCTAAAGGGCGTCCAGGGCTGACTGAAGGATGATGACCGCGGCCATCTGATCAACCACTTTGCGGCGCTTGTTTCGAGTCATGTCCATGTCGTTGATCAGGAACTTTTCGACCATGGCGGAAGTCAGCCGCTCATCCCACAGCAGGATCGGCAACTCGATCCCCGCAAGCGTGCGCAGATTTCGGGCGAAAGCGATGGTTGCCTGGCAACGGGGGCCGGGGGTGCCGTCCATCTGTAGCGGCCAGCCCAAGACAATTCCCTGAATGTTTCGCTCGGCGATGATGTCAGTCAGCCTGACCGCGTCGGCGGCAAACTTCTTGCCCCGGACTAGCGTTTCAACGGGCGAAGCCACTGATCGCATACCATCGGAGACCGCAATGCCAATTTTTTTGTCGCCGAAGTCTATGCCAAGCAGACGATCACCGCCGCTGATTGCTTCACGCATACCAGCCAAATCGACTTCATTGAAACTTCGACCCTTGTTTGGTGAGGGCTTATGTTGATCGCTCATATACTCGCTGCTACCAAGAAATCAGACACATAGACATCCTTTCCTGAGACAAAGTCCCCTAAATGAGCATCACTCGAGAAACTGTGGAACAGGCAGCGCGGCTTGCGCGACTGACTGTTGCAGACGAAGACAAGGACCGATTGGCTGGCGAGCTTTCAGCCATCCTCGGATTTGTAGAACAATTGGACGAGATCAACACCGATAATGTTGAGCCGCTAACCTCCGTTGTCGGCGCGACGGCGCGCATGCGCAAAGACGAAGTGAACGCCGGCGACTATCCCGAGCGCGTGCTTGCGAATGCGCCAGACAGGGTTACGGATTTCTATGCCGTTCCCAAAGTCGTTGAGTAGAGGGCAGACGATGAGTGAATTGAACCGTTTGACCATCGCTCAGGCCCGGAAGGGCATGGCCGAAGGCGCCTTTTCCAGCGTTGAGCTGACACAGTCCTGCGTGGACGCTATGGAGGCGCGCGCAGACCTTGGGGCTTTCATCACACCAACGCCTGAGGCAGCACTCGAAGCCGCGGCTGAAGCCGACCGGAAACGGGCCGCAGGTGATGAGGGCGCTTTGTTGGGTATTCCGCTTGGGATCAAGGACCTGTTTTGCACCGAAGGCGTCCAGACAACCGCCGCATCCCGTATTCTGGAAGGTTTCAAGCCGACCTACGAAAGCACCGTTACCCGCAACCTGCTGCGGGATGGCGCGGTTTTTCTTGGCAAGCTGAACCTTGATGAGTTCGCCATGGGGTCTTCGAATACGACCTCGTATTACGGCAATGTCGTCAATCCGTGGCAGTCCAGTGACAAGCCGAATATGCAACTGGTTCCCGGCGGATCGTCAGGGGGGTCGGCTTCTGCAGTGGCGGCGCGCCTGTGCCTGGGCGCAACCGGGACCGACACCGGCGGCTCAATCCGCCAACCGGCCGCATTTTGCGGCATTACTGGCCTCAAGCCTACTTATGGTCGGTGTTCGCGCTGGGGTGTGGTGGCCTTTGCTTCGTCTCTGGATCAGGCAGGGCCGATGGCACGGTCGGTTGAAGATTGCGGACTGATGCTGGGTTCCATGGCGGGTTACGATCCCATGGATACGACATCTGTCGATACGCCTGTTCCCGATTACACGGCTGAATTGGGCGCAGGGGTAAAAGGCCTGAAAATCGGGATTCCGCAGGAGTACCGGGTCGATGGCATGCCTGAAGAAATTGAAAAGCTGTGGATGGAAACCGCTGAGCGGCTTCGGGCGGAGGGCGCTGAGATCGTCGAAATCTCGCTGCCGCACACACACGCAGCACTCCCGGCCTATTACATTGTCGCGCCTGCCGAAGCTTCGTCCAACCTCGCCCGCTATGACGGGGTCCGCTATGGCTTCCGCTCCGATGCGCCTGAAGGTTTGCCGGAGTTTTCCAGCCTTGAAGAAATGTATGCCACCACGCGCGGCGAGGGCTTTGGCCCTGAAGTCCAGCGCCGGATTATGATTGGTGCTTATGTCTTGTCGGCAGGTTTTTACGACGCCTACTACAACAAAGCCCGTCGAGTGCGCACGCTGATCGCGCAGGACTTTAGCCGCGCTTTTGAGCAGGTCGACGCCATCCTGACCCCAACCACCCCAAGCCCCGCCTTTGGCATCACCGAAGAGCCGACGGGGGTTGAGATGTACATGAACGACGTCTTCACCGTGCCAGCCTCAATGGCCGGTATTCCCGGCATTTCTGTCCCTGTTGGCATGTCGAAAGACGGTTTGCCGCTGGGCGTGCAACTGCTGGGCAAGCCGTTTGAAGAAGTCGGTCTGCTGCGCGTTGCCCAAGCGGTTGAAACCGCCGCAGACTTCACCGCAGCACCACAGCTGATGGCTTAAGGGAGAGCGATTTCATGGCACAGACCATCAAAGGCCAAACCGGCGAGTGGGAAATCGTCATTGGGATGGAAGTTCACGCACAGGTTCTCTCAGAATCCAAGCTGTTCTCCGGTGCTTCAACCACCTTCGGCAAAGCACCGAACCACAACGTAGCGCTGGTTGACGCCGCTTTGCCCGGCATGCTGCCCGTCTTGAACGAGGAATGCGTGCGTCAGGCGGTTCGGTCCGGTCTTGGCATCAAAGCCGCGATTAACCTGTACAGCGTGTTTGACCGAAAGAACTACTTCTACGCCGACTTGCCGCAGGGCTATCAGATCAGCCAGCTTTACCACCCGATTGTTGGGGAGGGCGAACTGACCATTGACCTTGAAGAGGGCGAGAGCCGCGTCATTGGCATTGAGCGTATCCATCTGGAACAGGACGCCGGCAAGTCGATCCACGACCAAGACCCGCACCGTTCCTTCATCGACCTGAACCGAACGGGCGTGGCCCTGATGGAAATTGTGTCGAAGCCGGATTTGCGCGGGGGAGACGAGGCTTCGGCCTACATGACCAAGCTGCGCTCGATCCTGCGTTATCTTGGAACTTGTGACGGTAACATGGAACAGGGCTCGATGCGTGCCGACGTCAACGTTTCAGTGCGCCCTATGGGTAGCACTGAACTGGGGACGCGCACGGAGACCAAAAACGTTAACTCGGTTCGCTTCATCCGTCAGGCGGTTGAATACGAAGCGCGGCGTCAGGTCGAACTGCTCGAAAGTGGTGGCAAAGTGGTTCAGGAGACCCGCCTCTATGATCCAACCAAAGGCGAAACCCGTTCCATGCGGTCGAAAGAAGAGGCGCACGATTACCGCTACTTCCCCGACCCCGATTTGCTGCCGCTGCAGTTGAATCAAGATTTCGTCGACGCCATCGCAGCGGACCTCCCTGAACTCCCCGACGAAAAGCGCGCGCGTTTCGAGGCGGACTACGGCCTGTCAAATTATGACGCGGGCGTGCTGGTTGCAGAGAAAGAAACCGGCGATTTCTTTGAGACGGTCGCCAAGGGGCGCGACGCCAAATTGGCGGCAAACTGGGTGATGGGCGAGCTCTTTGGTGCGCTCAACAAAGCCGGGGTCGAATTGGCAAACTCGCCCGTTTCCGCTGACGCTTTAGGCGGCCTGATTGAGGCCATCGCCAGCGACACGATTTCTGGACGCACCGCCAAAGACGTTTTCGCAATCATGTTCGAGACCGGAAAGTCCGCCGATGCCATCATCGACGAGCAGGGTCTCAAGCAAATCTCTGACGAGGGCGCCATCGAAACGGCGCTGGATGAGATCATCGCTGCAAACCCGGCACAGGTCGAAAAAGCGAAGGAAAACCCCAAGCTCAAAGGCTGGTTTGTCGGGCAGGTCATGAAAGCCACAGGCGGTCAGGCCAACCCGGGCGTCGTCAACAAGCTCATCAACCAAAAACTCGGTTAGGAGACGGAAAACCATGTCGAAACGTCAACTGATTTCCACCGGTTCACCGTTTGAGAAAGTCGCGGGTTACTCCCGCGCTGTTCGGGTCGGAAACATGGTTTATGTCGCTGGCACCACGGGCTACGACTACGAGACCATGACTCTGCCCGAGGACGTAACGGAGCAGGCCCGGAACTGCATGGAAACCATCAAGAAGGCACTGGCCGACGCCGGTGCTTCGCTGGAGCAGGTGGTTCGAGCGCACTATTACGTCACGGACCAGAGCTACGGCGAAGACGTGTTCAAGCTTGTGGGGTCTTACTTCGCGGACATCCGCCCTGCCGCAACCATGGTCGTTTGCAAGCTCTTGAACGACGACATGAAAGTCGAAATCGAAGTCACCGCACAGATCGACTTAGCCGTGGCCAAGGAACCCTCGCAAAACTAGGAATGCCGCCTGCCATGAAGTCTGACTTGGAAAGCGCCTTTTGGGCCGCCGTCGACGCAGCGCACCCGGAAAAGATAATGGCGACAAACCTCCCGCCGCGTCCTGACGGGTTGGCCTACGTTTTTGCTGTTGGAAAAGCGGCGGTTCCCATGGCTCAGCAGATGGAAAAGCTGTGGGGTGGTGACCTTAGCGGCATGGTCATCGCACCCCACGGGGCCGAGGGCTCCTTGGCTTCGCTGGAACTGCGCACAGCCGCACATCCCTTTCCAGACGCCGCAGGGGCCGAGTCCGCTTCCGCTTTGTTGGCAGCCCTGCAGGCGGTTCCGGCAGGCCGAGACGTGCTGTTCCTGCTCTCAGGCGGCGCATCGAGCCTCTTGCTTGCGACCAAGGATGGTCCTGCGCCCGTTTTACTGAAGCAGGCAACCAAAGCGCTGTTGAACGGAGGGGCGGACATTCACGCGCTCAATACGGTTCGGCGGGTGCTGTCGCCCTTGCTTGGCGGTGGTGCTGCGCAGGCCTGTCCCGGCCGGATTCAGACATTGGCGATATCGGATGTGGTTGGTGATGATCCTATCGCCATTGGCTCCGGTCCAACTGTGGACAATCCGACGGGCGGCGCGGAAGCGCTGGGCTTGCTGGATCAGTTTGGCGGTGACTTCCCTGAGATAACCCGCTGGATCAAGCAGCGCCCTGATGTTTCTCCGGTCTCGGGTACCTTTAGGATCATCGCCTCGGGCCCTCAATCGCTTCAGGCCGCTGAAGTGGCCCTGCGGGAGCGCGGCTACGACGCGACCATTACCGCCGACAGTCAGATCGGACTGGCCGACGACAACGCGCTCATGCTCGCCGACCGCGTGCGCCGCCGGCCTGCAGGGCGCGCTCAAGTCTGGCTGATGGGTGGTGAAGTCGATGTTCGAGTGATCGGACAGGGGCGGGGTGGGCGGAACGTGCAATTCGCTGCGCGGCTGGCTCAGGCTCTCGATGGCGTGCCTGAGTGGCGCTTTCTGGCAGCCGATACCGATGGCCAGGACGGCAACGCGCCGAACGCAGGTGCTTTCTGCGATGGCACCTCGTGGTCGCGGGCACGCGCCCTCGGTTTGGACCCCGATGCTTTTCTCAGCAACAACGACGCGCACAGCTTGTTCGAAGCGCTGGGTGACGCCTTCATCACCGGGCCAACTGGTACAAATGTGAACGACTTTCGGGCCTTGGCTTTGACTTAGTAGTATCGCTGAGCGACAGCTTCCGCTCTATTGATGCCGTGCGGTAACCAAGGATCTGTTTTATGATCGACCTTTACACGTGGCCCACACCCAACGGTTGGAAAATCCACATCATGCTGGAAGAGTGTGGCCTCGAATATCGACCTCACGCGGTCAATATCGGTAAAGGCGAACAGCACGAGCCTGACTTTCTGGCAATTTCCCCAAACAATCGAATTCCCGCCATCGTTGATCATGATGGACCGGGCGGCAAACCACTCTCAGTCTTCGAAAGTGGTGCCATCCTCATCTACCTCGCGGAGAAAGCTGGAAAGTTCTATTCAGCCAACCTGCATGATCAGACGCAGATCAACCAGTGGCTCATGTGGCAAATGGGCGGGGTTGGTCCCATGCTCGGCCAGAACCACCACTTTGTGAAATACGCTCCTGAGCAAATCCCCTACGCGCAAACCCGCTATATCAATGAAACCCGCCGGCTCTATGGCGTGGCTGACCGGCAGTTGGCAAACAACGCGTTTTTGGCTGGTGATCAGTACACGATTGCTGACATCGCCTGTTACGGTTGGATGTCCCTGTGGGAAGGGCAGAAGCAAGACATCATCGAGTTTCCCCACGTTGCCCGTTGGTTGGACACGCTAAGCCAGCGACCGGGCGTGCAGCGCGGTATGGCGCTGTTCCGGGAACGGCGCCAGAATTTTGCTAAGGTGGACACGGCACAGGAACAACTCTTCGGCAACAAGCCAAGCTAAGCGGTTGGCGCGCTGTATCGGCGGCTTTTTCGGTACAGAACCTGAAACCGGTAGGGATGACCTTCTGGAACCATTGGATGCTCAAAACCTCCATTCACGTCATGGCGCATGCCCAGCTTTTCCATCACCCGGCGTGATCGCTTGTTGATGGGGATGGTAAAGGCAATGACTTCGGCCAAGCCCAGCACACCAAAGGCATGGTCCATCAGCGCACTCGCCATTTCCGTCGCCTAGCCTTTGCCCCAGGCGTCCTGCCTGAGCATCCAGCCAATCTCCGTGCCGCCAGTAAAGGCCGCATCGAAATCAATTTTGCTTAAGCCAATGTCGCCAACAAAGCGGCCTGAAGCCTTTTCGATGATGGGCTGAAAGAAATACCCGTCGCGCCGGTCTCGTTCATGAGCGCGGTCGATAAAGTCGCGGGATTGCTGGACCGAGTGCAGATCCGCGTAGAATTGCCGGACACGGGGATCACGATTCATGGCGTGAAAGTCATCGAAATCTTCATCCCGCCACTCGCGCATGAGCAGGCGCTCAGTCTGCAAAATTATCGGCAAGGATCGCCCCTTTCCCAGTGCACGCTGTTCTGACCTTTTGGCGCGATGCTTACCCACAGGAAAAATAGCCGCAGGGCTTTGTCTTGGCGCTGAGGTGAGGATAATTCTTCACTATGGTCATGCACATGAAAAAGCTTTGCGTTGGGATATCGTCGATCGAACAGTTGATCGGGAGCAACGAACGCCGTTCGGAGCCGGACCATCCCAAAACGGGCGAAGACTTCATTTACATCACCACGCGAACCCGGCCACAGCAGTGGGAGTCCATGGTGGACGGCGGCTCGCTTTACTGGATCATCGATCGTCGACTGTGTTGTCGGCAGGAAATCATCGATTTTCGTGAGGGAAATAAGCAAGACGGCACGCCCGCATGGCATATTGACCTGCGTGCCGAGGTGATTCCTGTGGAAATCTCTTACCATCGGCCCTTTCAAGGGTGGCGTTATCTCGAACCAAAAGTTGCTCCAAGGGACACGTCACACGTTTTTGCAATGGCGGACCCGCATGATGACGATATTCCGCATGCATTGCGTCGCGAATTGACAGATTTAGGTCTCTTCTAGTCGTCTTTCTGTGCGAAGCTATGCAGAGCAGGCATGAGCAGACGCATAAGGGTTTTTTTGCAGAATTCACTTGCGCGGCTAGGGGGCAGGGTCTAGACAAACTTTCGTTCCGCACACAACGGGTCGCCAACAACGTCTTCCACCAATCGGAGGAGAGACGAGGGGGCGGCTTTCTCTGTGTCGGCAAGCTCTTTGACATTGTTGGTTAAGACAAAAAGAGAGGATGCGCGGCTGGCGCTGAGTTTTTGGTTTATTGGGTTATAAGTGATCTGAGGAAGCTGAAGCTTT
>PAFB01000101.1 GCA_002700865.1 Rhodospirillaceae bacterium | reverse complement strand
GGGTTGGGGGGTGAGGATATGGATGCGGGGTTTTTTGATTGAGTTGGATGGGAGCGCGGGATGGACTTGGGGCTGAGGGGTAAAACGGCGATTGTTTGTGCGTCTTCGAAAGGGCTGGGGCTGGGCTGTGCGCTGGCTTTGGCGGAGGAGGGCGCGCGGGTCGTCATCAACGGGCGCAACGCGGACAGCCTCGCCGCCGCTGAAACCGCCGTTCGAGCCGCTGCGGCTGCTGCTGCTGCCTCTTCCGGACAGGGCGAGGGCAGCGTCACGGCGGTTGTCGCCGATGTCACCACGCCAGCAGGCCGCCAAGCCCTGCTCGCCGCCGCGCCAAACCCCGATATTCTGATCAACAACGCCGGTGGCCCGCCGCCGGGTGACTTCCGCCAGTGGAGCCAGGACGACTGGATGCAGGCGCTCAACGCCAATCTCTACAGCCCCATTGCGATGATCGAGGCGACCGTTGACGGGATGATCGAGCGCGGCTTTGGCCGGATCGTCAACATCACCTCAGCGGCGGTCAAAGCACCGATCCCGCATCTGGGCCTGTCCAACGCCGCGCGCACTGGGCTGACAGGCTTTGTCGCCGGGCTGGCACGGCAGGTGGCCGCGCATAACGTCACGATCAACAACCTGCTCCCCGGACAGCACGAAACCGACCGGCTGGTGCAGACTTACCAACATACCGCCAAAATCAGCGGTCAACCCTTTGAACAGGCATGGAACGACGGGGCGGCGCGAAACCCCACCAAGCGCTTTGGCACGACAGAGGAGTTCGGCCATGCGTGTCTGTTCTTTTGCTCTGCCCGCGCTGGCTATATAACCGGGCAGAACCTTGTGCTCGATGGCGGTGGCTATCCGGGCACGCTCTAAGGACGCGCGTCCGCGCGCCTTGACCATCACAGAACGAGACAGGTCCATGGCTGACGAGAAGAAAACCCCGGTCGCAGGCGCAAAGAACCCCTTTGCCAAGCAGAAACTGCCAACCTCGCGCATTTCGTGGGTGCAGTCCTATCCGCGCTCGGGCAACTCCTGGATTCGCGCCTTTTTGCACACTTACATGGCCAATCTGGACGAAGTGAACCTCGCCAACATGGGCCGCGCCTTCGCCCACGACAGCAACGCGGGCATTTTCGAAGCTCTGATGCGCGAAGAGGTGTCCAAGCTCAAGCCCGCCGATATCGGTGAGAAGCGGCCTGAATTCCTGATGCGCGCCTGTGCGCAGGCCAAGGGCGATCTGGTGATGCGCTCGCACCTGATGCAGACCGACTGGTCTGGCAAGCCAACCTTCCACCCCAACTTTTCCCGCGCCGCCGTCGTGGTCGTGCGCGATCCGCGCGACGTGGCGATTTCGCTGGCCGCCGATATGGGCATGCCGGTCGATGCCGCCATTGCCAACATGAACCAGCCGCAGTTTGCCCTGCTCGCCAAAGGCACAACCCCCCAGCCGATTGGCTCGTGGACCCGCAACGTGGTTTCCTGGGCGCTGCGTCCGTCGATGCCGCGCCTGTTTGTCCGGTTCGAGGATCTGGTCGAAAACCCGCGCCGGGAAATGCTGCGTGTGGTGCAGTTCATGAACCTGAACCTGGATTTTGCGCAGTTTGACAAGGCGCTGGCCGCAACGACCTTCGAGAAGCTCTCCGCCGCGGAGCAGGCCGGTGACACCGGCTCCAACCGTCCAGCAGATCGCCCGTTCTTCCGCAGCGGTCAGGCGGGGCAGTGGCGCGAAGGAGGGCTGACACTCCAGCAGATTGCCGCCATCGAGCAGGCCAACGCGCAGGCCATGCTGATCCTTGGCTATGAGCTGGAGACGGTGGAAGTCATCAGCCAGGACGAAGCCAAAGCCCGCCAAGAAGCCGCCGCTGCCGAAGCCGAGGCGGGTGAAATCGTCATCGAAGAATAATCGGCGTCGGGTGCCGCCGGGGCCTTCAGGCTCCCGGCATCTGGCACGCGGGTCTCAGGCGATTTCCAGCCCAAATTCCGCGCTGGCATCCAGCAACCACTTGCCGACCGACTGGGCAAAGGAGCGCCCGACGTAGAGGTCGAATTCTGCGTCTCCGCGCCGGAAATACGTGCAGGCGATGTGCAGGAAGTGGCTCGCATGAGCCGCGCCGACGGGCCAGGTGGCGAGGTCGAGCGGGCAGGTCTTGGCCAGCAGCGCCGCAATCGCCGGCCCGCTGATCGTCAGCCGAACGCGGCCTGAGGACTGATCCACCGCCAGCGCCAGATCGCCGACCGCCGCTTTGACTGTGGCGACGTCGTGGCCCGTCAGCAGGTACTGCCCCGGCCCCGTGCACACGGCATTTTCTGCCCCCTCAGCGGGTGAGCCTGCGCCCAGATCCATACCAAAGGCGGCTTTGAGCGCGGCGCGCATGGCCTGAGCCTGCCCGGGCAAAGCGGCAACTTCGACGATGGTGAGGCCAGCGGTGTGACTGGCGAGAACTCCGGGGCCACCCTCGGCTTTGCCGTGGCGGCCTGCGGTCCATTTCGCACCCAACGGGTTCTTCAAGACGGGGCTCATCAGGCCATCACCTTCTCGTTGTTCGGGTCGTAGAAGTGCGGGCTTTCGGCGCGGACTTCCATGATTGATTTGCCGTGAACGTGGCTGACGACATAGAGCGTCTTGCCGTGCCAGTCGGCGGCATTCTTGATAAAGGCCAGCGCGATGGCGCGATCCTTGAGCGGGGAATACTGCGCAACCGAGGTGACGTAGCCCAGCATGGTCGTGTAGTCGAAAGGACCCTCGGCACTGTCAAACACGATGCCACCGCCGATGATCTTGTCGCCCGGCTTGGCCGCAACCAGTCCGACCATTTTGGCACGATCAGGGTCGGAAAAGGCCTCACGCTCAGACATGGCGCGGCCGACAAAGTCCTTTTTGCTCGACACCATCTTGCCCAGCCCGACATCATCCATGGACACCCGGCCATCAAGTTCAGCGCCGGTCACGTGGCCCTTTTCAATGCGCATGATGTTGAGGGCTTCCAGACCATAGGGCGTGATCTTCCATTCCGCTCCGGCCTGCAGCGCGGCCTGCCAGAAGGCGTCGAAGATGTCGGCTGGAACCGCCACTTCATAGGCCAGTTCGCCCGAGAACGAGATACGGAACAGGCGCGCGGTGTAGCCCTGCCACTGGGTCTCGATCACGCCCATGAAGGGCAGGCCATCATTGCTGACGTCAACCTCTGGGAACAGCTTGGCGAGGCAGGCGCGCGCGTTTGGACCGGCGAGCGCCAGAGCGCCCCACTGATCCGTCACTGACGCAAACGCCACCGCCAGATCAGGCCATGCTGACTGGTGCATAAACTCCATGTGGGTCATCACGGCTGCTGCGTGTGCGGTCGTGGTGGTCATGTAATAGTGGTTCTCACCCAGCCGGGACGTGGTGCCATCATCGAACACCAACCCATCCTCGCGCAGCATCAGGCCGTAGCGGGCCTTGCCCACGGGCAGGGTCTTCCAGCCGTTGGTATAGAGGCGGTTGAGAAACTCTGCCGCGTCGGGCCCCTGGATGTCGATTTTGCCGAGCGTTGAAACGTCGGTGATGCCCAGCGAGCCCCGTGTCGCGCGGGTCTCGCGGACTGCGCTGTCCAACCAGTCCTTGTCGCCGGGCGCCGTGTAATAGGCCGGACGCATCCACAGGCCCGCCTCCATAAACGTTGCGCCGTTGTCCTCTGCCCACGCGTGCACAGGCGAGTAGCGGAAGGGGGCGTAGTCACGCTGGCGGTGGTGACCGGCCAGCACGCCGATCGGAATGGGGGTGTAGGGCGGTCGGAAGGTCGTGGTGCCCACTTGCGCTATATCCCGACCCGTCGCGGCGGCGAGCAGGGCGAGGCCGGTGACGTTGGCTGTCTTGCCCTGGTCTGTTGCCATGCCAAGCGTGGTGTAGCGTTTCATGTGCTCGACCGACTTGAAGCCTTCCTGTGCGGCGAGCTTGACATCCTTGACCGTGGCGTCGTTCTGCATATCGAGGAAAGCCGCATCCCCCGCGCCGGGCACGGCCCACATTTCCATCGGTTTGGAAACGGGCAGGGCTTGGTCGACGGTCGGCAGCTCGATCTTCTTGCCCCCGAGTTTCTTGCCCGCGGCCTGCGCTGTCGCCAGACAATCAGCCGTGCTCATAGCGCCCGTGACAGACCCCGCAGCGGCTTCTTGGTCCACCAGTTCAGGCGGCACAAAAGCGAGCAATTCTGCATCGTAAACCGGCTTGGACTGGCGGCGGTCGGTGGTGTGTGAGGTCAGGTGAACCGCTGGGTTCCACCCGCCGGCAACCAACAGGGCATCGGCGTCAAGGCTACCGCTGGAGGCGCCGTCATAGTCCACGCGGCGCACGCCCATGCGACCGTGCGCCTGGCCGGCGTACACACCCTTGATCACGCGGACACCGTCTATGCTGACATCAGCCGCATCTGTGCGAGCATCCAGAACCGTGACCTCAGCCCCCGCCGCGCTGAACGCAGCCGCTGTGCCGTAGCCGCCGTCATGGGTGGTGAACAGGCTCACCCGCTCGCCGACGCGCACGCCGTATTTGCCAAGGAAAGTATGCCCAGCGCTGGCGAGCATCACACCGGGGCGGTCGTTGCCATTGAACCCGACGGAGCGCTCAATCGCGCCGGTGGCATAGACGACGGCCTTGGCCTGTATTCGATGGTACTTCATGCGCGCGGTGTGGGGCGCGCGGTCGGCTTTGGTGAGGTGGTCGTGGCAGCGCTCTACCGCGCCGAATGTCCCAGCGTCGTAGACCCCGAAAACAGTGGTACGCGGCAACAACCGCCCGCCCGCGGCTTCAATCTCGCGGCACATATGCGCGATATAAGCGGCCCCCGTTTCGCCGTTGAAGGTCTCGCCCTGCCACAGCGCAGAGCCTCCCATGCGGTCGCGTTCTTCGCAAACCACAACCGATTGCCCTGCCTTTGCCAGTGATAAAGCCGTGGTCAATCCGGCGATCCCACCGCCGACAACAAGCGTGTCTGCGTGGGTGTAGATTTTGTCATAGTGGTGCGGATCTGCGGCGAGAGGCGGGCGCCCCAGACCAGCTGCGCGGCGGATGATTGGTTCATAGAGCCGGTACCATGCCTGCAAGCCACCAAAGAAGAAGGTCTTGTAGTAGAACCCCGCCGGCAGAAACCGGCTGAACAGGTCGTTGACCTCCATCAAATCCATATTGAGTGGACCGATGTGGTTCTGGGAGAAGGTTTCAAGCCCCTCATAGATTTCCAGCATGGTCGCCCGGTGGTTCGGGTCGCGATCGGCAGGGCCGCGGTCGACTTCAACTAGGGCATTAGGCTCTTCCGGGCCAGCGCCGAGGATGCCGCGCGGTCGGTGGTACTTGAACGACCGTCCAAACAGTTTCACACCGTTGGCCAGCAGCGCAGAAGCGAGGCTATCACCTTCAAAGCCCTGATAGACGCGGCGGTCAAAGGTAAAGGTTACAGGACGATCCCGGTTGATAATTCCGCCGTGATCAAGCCTGTTTGGCTGGGGAAGACGTGCACTCATTGACCAGCCTCCCAATCTTGAGCCTGCTGCTGGTTCTGCCAAAACTCAGACGCCATGGTTGAGCCGGTTACTTCGTGCGTCAGCGTGTTTCGATGCACAACGATCCAGCGCCGACAGCCCAGCGAGTGATGAAAGTACTCGTTGGTTTGGCCTGCTTTATTGGTGCGAGTGTGCAGGTAGTCTTGCCAGGCGTCATCTTCGGGCCTGTCATCGCCGCCCAACGCCGGGCGCGGGGCTTCCGCGAGGCCTTTGGGCGTGAATTCTTCTGAGGGACGCATGCCGCAGTGTGGGCAGAAGATCAGCATTTCTTGTCGTTCCCTTAATGCAGATTGTGCTGCGCGCCAGCGCCAAGTTCGTCGATGACGCGGCCAGTTTTGAACCGATCCAAACGCATTTGTGCGATGTGGTGGGTCGGTTTGTCGGCGATCAAGTGGCTGAAGCACCACCCTGAGCCCGGTGTGGCTTTGAAGCCGCCGTAGCACCAGCCGGCGTTGAGATAGAGCCCCTCAATCGGGGTTTTGTCGATGATGGGGGAGCCATCCGGGCTCATATCCATGACCCCACCCCAGGACCGCAGAAGCCGCACCTTGGACATGGCCGGAACAAACGAAACGCCGGCCTCCATAACGTGCTCGATCAGGGGCAGATTGCCCCGTTGGGCGTAGGTGTTGTAGCCGTCCAGGCTGGCCCCAAACACCAGACCGCCCTTGTCAGACTGCGAAATATAGAAGTGACCGGCGCCAAAGGTGATGACGTTGTGAAGCATGGGCTTGATGCCTTCGGACACGAAGGCTTGCAGGACGTGGCTTTCGATGGGTAACCGCAGTCCGGCAAGCGCGCCCACCCGCGATGTGTTTCCTGCGACCGCCATTCCGATTTTTTTGGCCTTGATCGGGCCGCGGCTGGTCTGAACACCCGTGACCCTTCCGTCTTCTACGTCGATACCTGTGACTTCACAATTCTGGATCAGGTCCACACCACGCTTGTCCGCGCCGCGCGCAAACCCCCAGGCCACGGCATCGTGCCGTGCGGTTCCTGCGCGTTTTTGCATCAGGCCGCCATAAATGGGGAAGCGGGGATTATCAACGTCGATCAAGGGCGCTTCGCGGCGCACGCCTTCCTTGTCGAGCAGAACCGCGTCTGCGCCGTGCAGAATCATCTGGTTGCCCCGCCGCGCCTCCGCGTCGCGCTGTCCGTCTGTGTGGAAGCAGTTGATGATCGAGCGCGGGGAGAACATGACATTGTAGTCTAGGTCGCCCGATAGTCCTTCCCAAAGCTGGAGCGACTTTTCGTAGAACAGCTCATTGCCAGTGTGCAGGTAGTTTGAACGAACGATGGTCGTGTTGCGACCGACATTCCCGCCGCCAAGGTAGCCCTTTTCCAGCACCGCAACATTGGTGATCCCATGGACTTTGGCGAGGTAATAGGCCGTTGCCAGGCCGTGACCGCCGCCGCCAATAATGATGACATCGTATTCGGCTTTCGGCTCAGGATCGCGCCACGCGGGACCCCATCCGGTATGCCCACGCAACCCTTCGCGCAGCAAGCGCCAGAAGCCATAACGATCGGACATGATGAAGCCTCTTTTTCAGATAAACCCTTGTCGTAACGCGATGTAGAACACAATGCCTCGCCCAGCCGGTCAAGCAGCGACCCCTGCGCGCCTATTGCCGCAGTTTTGGTGCGACCGCAGGGTTTAGCGCTCTTTGCGACCGGGAAGGGGGACCCACTGGTTCAATACGGCCAAGCCAAAGGCGATCAGGGCCATTCCGGACCACTGTGCCAGCGTAATTGTCTCCCAGAACGCCAGCGTGTTTTGGCGAATGGTGGCGTTGAACAGTATCGCCCAGACGGGGATAAGCAGGGTTACCAGCGACACATTGGTTGCGCCGGCGGTGCAGAGGATTCGGAAAAACAGCACGTAAGCCAGCGCCGTTGCGAAAAACCCCAGACCAGCAAGCGCGATCCACGCGCTCAGGGGCGCTTCAGCGCTGTAGGTCCAGGGGCGGTCGATCAGGAAGATCGGCAAGATCAGCCAGGCCGTC
>PAFB01000100.1 GCA_002700865.1 Rhodospirillaceae bacterium | reverse complement strand
CATGGAAGAAATTCAGCCCTGAACTCACGACACCTACACATTTAATGCGTCTAGCGCACAAGGCCTTGTGAATAGCGAATAAGGCAGAAAGGCTTTAAGTATGAGTCCGAACGAGGGGTCAGACGTTTCGCCACTTACGAGCAACGGTCTGATTGACTTCGTGTAGCTGGACGGGAACCGTGCCTTTCGAGATGCGGGCGACGGGATTAGAGACAAAAATGCACCTTGGGGCGCGGAAATTTGCTGTGAGCATGATCAGTGCGTGGCTGCTGGCTTTTGTGAGTCCAGCGCAGGCCGAAGACCGTGCGCCTTGGCCAGCTGTTCAAAGCAATCCGCTGGTGATCGAACTCTATACCTCACA
This sequence comes from Rhodospirillaceae bacterium, assembly GCA_002700865.1. GTDB lineage: Bacteria > Pseudomonadota > Alphaproteobacteria > UBA7985 > UBA7985 > UBA7985. The sequence continues at coordinate 13,287 of PAFB01000100.1, read as the reverse complement.
GGGCTGTTTGAGCTGCCCGCCTGCGGATATGGTTTTGGATCAATTGGCCGATCTGCCCGGTGTGCTGGCTCTGGCCTTCCACGTGGATTACTGGGATTACATCGGCTGGAAGGACCCCTTTGCCACGCCTGTCGCGACGAAGCGGCAGAAGTACTACCGGCACGTCCTCGACAACCGATACATCTATACGCCGCAATTCATTATTGGCGGTGACGCCTCGCCAAACCCCGCCAACGAGTCGCTTTTTGATCGCGACCTGATGGATGGTGCGGGAGAGGCGACGCTGATGCTGACCTCAGATGAACGGGGTATCCTGTTTCCCGTTACGGACAATCTGAGCGGCCCTGCCGATCTTTGGCTGGTGCACTTTGACGAGCGCCACAAGACCAACATCACGCAAGGCGAAAACGCCGGGCGTGAGCTGCAATACCGGCACGTGGTCCGGGAAATCCGTCATCTGGGCGACTGGCACGGCGAAGAACGCCTGCTGCACTGGCCCGAAAAGGTGCGCTACGGTGCCGCGCTGATCGTGCAGAACCGCGAAGAAGGCACCATTCTCGCGACCATGTTTACGATGAACTAGGGCTCAAGCTGCTGTTCATCATGGTGGTCAGGGATTTGGCGAAGGTCGCCGGGTCGCGGGGGGCTTCGCCCTCAACGATGAGCGCCATATCAAACAGCAGTTCGGCGACTTGCTCTGCCTTGGCGGACCCAGCCTCGGCCTGAACCTCAGAATTCAAGGCGACGACCAGCGGGTGACGCGGGTTGATTTCGAGAATCCGCTTCTCTGGCCCGGCGTCCTGTCCGCTGGCTCTGAGGATCTTTGAAAGCTGCATGTCCATCGAGTTTTCGGCGGCCACAAAACAGGCCGGGCTGTCTGCGAGACGGTTTGTGGTGCGAATGTCCGCCACTGCTTGGTCAAACCGGGTTTTGAGCCACGTGATCAGTCGATCGGTGTCCGCGGGGTCGGTTTTTGCTTGATCTGGGCTTGAGTCATCCTCAGCCGTTGGATCAAACTTCGACAAATCGGCTGAGCCGTGGGTGACGGAGACGAACTGCTTGCCCTGATAGCTTCCGGCGGTGGGAATCCAAAAGGCATCGACGGCGTCAGCGGCAATCAGAACTTCAAGACCACGCGCCCGGAAGCCCTCCAAGTGCGGAGAAGCGAGGATGGCAGCTTCTGACTCGCCGGTGGCGTAAAAAATCTGATCCTGACCGTCTTTCATCCGGCTCAGGTAAGCGTCGAGGTCAGAGAGTCCGTCTTGCGTGGTGGTTTTGAACTTGACCAACGGCATTATGTCTTCGCCCCGGTCCCGGTCCTCGTACAAACCTTCCTTCAGCACCGCGCCGAAGTTCGACCAGAAGCCATCGTAGGCTTCGGCATCGTCTTTCTTGCGCTTGGCGAGAGCGGACAGGATGCGCTTGGTCAGCTGCTTGTTCATGACTTGCAGCTGCGGGGCGTTTTGCAGCATTTCGCGGCTGACATTGAGCGGTAGATCCTGGCTGTCGACCAGACCGCGGACAAAGCGCAAATAGGCGGGCATCAGCTCGGGCGCGTCGTCGGTAATGAACACGCGCCGAACAAACAGTTTGAGCTGGCAGCGACGTTCAGGCTGGAACAGGTCGAAGGGTCGTTCCGTTGGGATGTACAGGAGCGCCGTGTACTCAAGGTGGCCTTCGAGATTGAGGTGCAGGGTTTCCCATGGGTCGTCAAAGGTCCCGGCAACGTGGTTGTAGAATTCCTTGTGCTGGTCAGCCGTAATCTCAGATTTTGAGCGCAACCAAAGCGCCTGCGCCTCATTGATTTGCTCGGCCTCTCCGTCTTCGGACAGCAGACTGACCGGGAAGGTCAGGTGATCGGCATAGCGCCGCACCAACCCGTCGAGGCGATAGGCCTCGAGGAACTCAGCCGCGTCGTCTTTGAGGTAGAGCAGAACCGTTGTGCCGACCGGGGCGCTGTCGGCGTCGATTTCGGTGATGGTGAAGGTGCCGTCACCCGTGGACTCCCACCGAAACGCCTCTGCCGTCCCTGCTTTGCGTGTATCCACGACCACCCGCTCGGCAACCATGAAGGCACTGTAGAACCCGACGCCAAACTGTCCGATCAGCGCGCTGGCGTCCTTGGCTTCTGCCATGGCAGCGGCGAAGTCTGCCGTACCGGATTTGGCGATGGTGCCGAGATTGGCCATCAGGTCGGCGTGATCCATGCCAACCCCACCATCGGTGATCGCGAGCGTACTGTTTTCTTTACTGGCAGCGATCAGGACCTTGAGGCTGGCGTCGCTGTCCAGCAGGTCGGCCTGCTGCTGAGCCAGAAACCGGCGCTTGTCGCAGGCGTCCGAAGCGTTTGAAATTAACTCGCGCAAAAAGACTTCACGCTCGGAGTAAAGCGCGGTGGCGACCAGATTGAGCAGTCGCGCGGTTTCGGCCTGAAAGGTGTGGGTTTCAGTGGTCAAGGTCGATCTCTCTTACTCTAACTTTTTAGCGGGCGCTCTGTTGTCCCCAGAGCTTCGGCCAAGCTGTGTTTTGCCTGACCGGGCCGCAGGGGTTTTTGCTGAGACTCATGTGGCGACCAGCCGGAAAGAAACAAGCAGTCAAACGTCGCCGGAACGGCGCCATTTTGGTCGGCGAAGGCGTCGATGTACTGCTGGAGGGCGCTAAAGAGAACGCCGCGGGCGGTCAGCGTCGACTGTCGGCCAACCACCGCGTTGGTTTGCCCCATGCCGCGCAGGTCTTGCAGCAGCTTCATTGGGTTGTCGTAGGCCACGTTGATCCGGTCGATATCGGCAACCGGCAGATTAAAGCCGGCGCGCTGCAGCAGACCAGCCGCGTCGCGTAAATCCATGACCGGTGAGACCCGGGGATGATAGCCACCGCTGATTTCGGTTTCTGCTTCGACAAAAGCGGCGCGGAGTTCATGCAGGGTTTCGCCGCCCAGCGCCGAGCCCAGAAACACACCATTGGGCTTCAGCGCAGCACGAATTTGCGCCAGCATGCCCGGCAGGTCGTTAATCCAGTGCAGCGCCATGTTGGACACGATCAGATCGAAACTGCGCGCACGCAAAGGCAGGAACTCCAGCTCACTCCGCGCTTGGGGCCGATTGAAGCTCAGGTCAACCAGCCGCGCACCGTCCAGTTTGTCCGGAACCATCGCCCGAATGTCTGTCGGCCACCAGCCCAACACCGCGACGGTGTCAAAGCGCTGGTCCAGGTCGCGCAGGCGGTCGCTTAACCGTTCGGCAGCTTCAGCATGGAGAAAATGATGGTCGGCATCGCTGGCAGCAGCACGATTAATCTGAGCCAGCTTGGCGCGGGTGTCGAACACGTTTGGCGCGAATGAATCGACCATAATATCGCTTTGGTTGAGTTGAATGGTTTTACCTTTATGCCTTGGCGATATGGTCAAGGAACGCCGATTTCGCAACACCCAAGCGCCGGAAATTCGCAAACAGCCACCACCACCGGCCGCTGTGGCGCGACGAGGCGTGCCGCCCTTGCTGCGCGGGTTAGGAGCGGGACTACAGGCGACGGTGGACTGGGTTTTGCCGCCCCGTTGCGCGCTGTGTTCGGGGATGATCGGCGGTCGGGACGGGCTGTGCGGTGATTGCTTTACCCGCATGCACTTCCTCGCCGACCCCTTGTGTGAGCGCTTTGGGCGGCCAACGTCGGTTCAAGAAACCTCTCCCACATGCGCGCCTTGTTTGACTGCGCCGCCGGGATACGACTGGTTGCGGGCCGCCTTTGCTTACGACGACGCGAGCAGGGCGCTGATCCTTGCGCTCAAATACCGTGACCGGTTGGACGTCGTGCCGTCTCTTGCGCGCTGGATGGCCGGCGCGGCTGGGGCGCAGATTGAGCGCGACGATGTAATTATACCCGTACCTCTGCACTGGCGGCGCTACCTTGCCCGGCGCTTTAACCAATCCGCAGCGCTGGCCAAAGCCCTCGCCGACTATACCGGCGCCGTTTACGCTCCCGAATGGGTCCAGCGGACACGAAACACGCCGCCGATGAAAGCCATGAACCGACAGCAGCGCGAAGCCAACGTGCGCGGCGCTTTTGCGATTGCTGAGCAGCAGCGCGGGGCACTGCGCGGCAAACGCGTTGTGTTGGTGGACGATGTCTATACTTCGGGCGCGACCATCGAAGAGCTAAGCGCGGAGCTGCGCGCCTGTGAGGTATCTCGTATCGGTGTTGCTGTGGTCGCACGAGTGGTTAATCATACCCACTTCTTGCAGGAGTTCGAATTGGAATAGGATGCTCCCGATGGCTGACGTCGAAATGTACTACCGCGATTTCTGTGGTTTTTGTGCGCGAGCAGATCGCCTGTTGCAGTCGAAGAACGTGGATTACCAGCGCATCAACATCTGGGAAGTCGACGGTGCCAAAGCGGAAATGGTCCAGCGCTCAGGCGGCCGGACGACGGTGCCGCAGATCTTTATTGATGGTGAGTCGATTGGCGGCAGCGATGAACTGTTCATGCTGGAGGCAGAGGGCAAGCTCGACGCCTTGCTGAATCCGGCCTAGCAGGAGCCGTAAACGCGGGCGTTGGAAGGATCGGTTTTGGTGGCCAGCGCCAAAGACTGCGGCTGATCGAGATTGAGCCCATCGACCGCAGCAACCCCTGTCACCACTTCGCCCGCCCGCAAAGACCCTGTCGGCCCATCGATCAGCGCGAGCGCGCCGCTTGCGTCCGTGGCGTACAAGTCGGGCATGGATCGACTGAAGGTGCTGGTGTTCCGTAGGCTATAGCGCAATTCCGAGCCATTGCGCGTCTCTAAGCACAAATCCCAACGGCGAAGCGCGCTCCAAGGCTCCAATCCAAGGCCGCGATACAGCGACTGGGTAAAGGGTGCCGCGCTGGCAACCGACTGCCGGCCAAGGATGAGCAGGGACAGTAGCACCGTCGCCAGCACCAGACTCAAACCCCACTGCCACCGACGGCCCATAGCCGCGAGATTCTGTTCGATGGTTGGGGCAGGCATGGGGGCGAGGGCGCTGTCGATGTCGGCATAGGCGTCATCGGCGGCCTGCTGGTCCAGCGCGGCGCTTGCTACCGTGCCCGAAGACGACGTAAGGCCGCCCAAGCCGTCGTCATCGCCGTCGTCATCGCCGTCGTCACCGGCAATGTCCACGTTGATCGCAGCGGAGGCTTCCATGTTCATGGCTGGTTCGAGCATATCGAGCAGGGGCGTCGATTTTTTGCCTTCGTTGAGCTCGGCATCACTGGCTGTTTGATTCCAGCGGTATCCGCATTCCGTGCACCGCAGCCGACGCGCCCCGTCGGCGAAATGAATCGCGGGAACTTCGTACACAGTCCGGCAGTTTGGACACTCAACGTGCATGGGTGGGTTAGACCTTTCATCCCTTGGTGCCAGCAACCGCGCGGTGGAGGTCGCCTTTCCCGTCAGCCGATCCCCTTTAACCACGGACGCGCACAAAAAGGGAGAATCAATTCGAGATTTGTGAGTATACGGCCTCGGCTTATGCGATTAGATTATAGATCATAGCGCGCACGGGTAGATTGCGAAAGAAGGGTCGTCGTTTTGATTCGATTGGATCAGGTATCTGTGGACTATCCCTCCCGGCCCGGAATCATCCGGAACGTGTCATTGAACCTGCCTGCGGGGTCGTTTTGCTTTGTGACAGGGCCCAGCGGTGCCGGGAAGACGACCTTGCTCAAGCTGATGTTTCTCGGCCTGAGCCCCAGCGCGGGCCGGATGGAGATTTTTGGGCGGGACGTGGCTGAGCTCTCGCGGGACCAACGGGCCTACGTTCGGTCCCGGTTGGGGGTTGTCTTTCAGGACTTTCGTCTGATCGATCATATGAGCATTTACGATAACGTTGCCTTGCCCCTGCGTCTGACCGGAAAGGACAGCAAAGACGACCGCGACACCGTCCAGGAATTGCTGCATTGGGTTGGCTTGGGCGACTATGCGAAGGCTCGACCCAAACAGCTCAGCGGCGGACAGAAACAGCGCGCGGCCATCGCCCGCGCCTTGATCAATCGCCCGGCTGTCCTGCTTGCTGACGAGCCCACCGGTAACGTCGACGATGGAATTGGTCTCAAGCTGCTGCGCTTGTTTGAAGAACTCAACAAACTGGGCACCACCGTCGTCGTTGCCACCCACAGTGAGACTTTGCGCCAACGGTTTGACTACCCTGAATTTCGATTGAGCCAGGGCCAGTTGGTGCCAAGTGGGCAGGGGGCTGTATGACCTCGAAGCCGACCAAAAAACCTGTCCGTCACAGTGCCGCGCAGCAAAGGTCCCAACGCCCGCACCCGCACCCCCACCCCCACCCCCACCGGCGCGGGTGGCGGCAGATCGCCACGGCGCGAAAACCGCTGATGGTGTTTCGCGGGCAGGGCGCGGCTGTTTTGCTGCCTCTGATTCTCGGACTGATGGCCCTGCTCGCCACTTTCTTCGCGCTGCAAACCACGCAGCGTCTGTTTGAGGTGCAGGAGTCCATTGGTCTGGCCAACAGCGAACTGACCGTTTTCGTCCCCTCAACCCCGGGCCTGACGCCCAGCGACGCTGATCCAGCAGTACAGCGGGCGCTGGACCGTTTGCAGAATACCGATGGGTTGGGTCGGATCGAAATGCTCAATCGGGAGCAAACGCGGGCTCTTGTTGAGGACACGCTGGGCGCGACGGTGATGGCACAAGTCCCTTTGCCTACCATCATTTCGGTCAAGCGCGCCCGTCGCGCGGCCTTGGATGTGGCGGGGCTGAGGGCAGATTTGGACCGTGCTGCACCGGGTTCAGTACTGGATGACAACGCGGAATTGCGCACTTTTCTGCATGAGACCCGGCGTGCAGAACTGTCCAAGGGGGCCGGTTTGGTTGCCGCCGTGCTCATCGTGGTGAGCGTGACGGCGGCTTTGGTCATCGGTCAGGCTGTGGATTTGCAGGCGAGGGTAATCGACGTTCTGTACCTGTCCGGCGCAGCGGATGCGGTGATAATGGCAGAGTTTGTTGGTTTCACTCTGCGCAGTGCCTTGCTTGGGGTGGTCGTGGGCGTGGCGGCCGGTTGGACCTTGCAGCTCGCTTATTGGCCGCGCGTGTTACAGGAGCCGAGCGTTCTGCTGCCGCTTCAGGTGCCGGTGATGATTTTGATGGTTTGCCTGTTGATTTTGGTCTCCGTGTTTTCTGCGCGTTGGAATGTCCTCAGAAAACTAAAACGCACATTTTAGCTTAGACTTGAACCTTTGAACGAGCGCGTTAACCTAGGCGAAGACGAGAGTAGGCAGATGCCTGTTCCACAAGCCCGATGAGGTACAAATTTTCCATGGCAAATCTCCGTTCGACACTTGCGAAACTGGTTGGATATCTGTGGACAGGCGTGCTTGGCCTTGTTGGCTGGCCCGTCGTCTTTTTTGGCAAGGGTGCAACTTTTGCCTTCGGACTATTTTGGGCCAGAGGCGTTCTGGCCATTTCGCGCATTTTTGCAGGCGTGACATGGAAGGTTGAAGGCTTGGAAAACCTGCCTGAAAAGCCCTACATCCTCGCCTCCAAGCACCAGTCTTTCTTCGATACTGTGATCTGGGCCCTGCTGATTCCTGATGCGGCTTACGTGATGAAGGAAGAACTGCTGACTCAGCCAATTTTCGGATGGTTTATCCGCCGGCTTGACGTCGTGGCGCTGGATCGCTCGGCGGGGCTGTCTTCCCTGAAAAAGCTGCTGGTGGACTCAGCGGCAAAGGCTGATCAGGGTCTGCCCGTGATTATCTTCCCCGAAGGCACGCGCACCGTGCCTGGCGTCAAGGGTCGCTACCACCCCGGTGTTGCCGCCATGTACGAAAAACTGGCGCTGCCGGTCGTGCCTGTTGGTACAGACAGCGGGGTTTACTGGGACCGGGGTTTTAAGGGACTGAAAGCAGGGCAGATTACGGTCTCTATTCAACCGGCTATTCTGCCCGGTCTAGATAAGCGCGGCTTCCTCAATCAGGTCTCCGATGCCATCGAAAATGCCTCTATGGCTCTGCTGCCCGATGGTTTTGAGCCCAAGCTTTCTGATGAAGCAGAAACGGCTGCGGCAAAAGTCTGAACAAAGGCTCGGATTTTTCTCCTAATGCGAGAAAGTATGCTGATAAACAATCGTTTATTTGTTCGCGAAATTGCTGCAATTGTTGTCTAAAGGCTGTCTGCAAGGCATTCATCAATGCCGCTGCATACTCACCATTTGGGGTCGTTCCAGCCTCGAAACACGTCCTATCGGAGGTCTTCTGATTGTCTCCCCTTCGCCTGCTGACCAAAATCACTTCGGCCCTCCTCGCCGTTTCCGCAGTCACGCAAATTGCAGCCTCTCCGGCGACGGCTCAAGGCGTGGGATCGGTTGTTGAGTCCGAACTCCGTCACACCTTCGGCCTGTTTGGGCCGCTGGCATTTGATGCGGATGGTGTCACGGTGCGAGACGATGTTGTTTCCCTTCGGGGCGCGCGTTACGGCAGCATACCGGCGGGACAGGTTCGCTTGCAGGTCAGGTCGCTAGGCGATCAGGTTTACGCCGTTTCCAGCGAGGAAATGCCCACCAGCGTTCGCAATGCCGATGGCTCCTCGATTACTGCCGCTGAATGGCGGCTCAGTGGGGAATGGAACGATGCCATCAAAGGGTATCAAAGCCTGGATTACCGAATTTCCGATCTACAGATGACCACAGCGTCCGGTGGCTTTTACCTCGCCGGCGAAGTTGTCATGCGCGCGGACCAAAACGGCTACGCTCTGCGGCTTTCTGATCTGGCAGGCAGTGGCGGCGCGGGACCGACAGCAAGCGGCGACCCAGACACGCGCTTTGCCTTGTCGATTGACAACCTGATCTATGAGGGCCGCTGGACTGGGGGCGCGGCGGGTGCGCCCTACGCCAGCCTTGGTCGCTCGCTCGATTTGCGTTTCCTGAGCGCGCGGGACGAGGGTGGTGACGCGCTATTGGCCTCAACGCTGGCGCATCTGGAAAATCTGTACTTGCCCGCCTCGTCGTCGTTTACGGACTTGCAGGTCAGCGGCCTGTCACTGTTCTATGGCCCGCAGGACCTCGAAATTTCACTCGAGGGCTTTTCCATCCCTGCCTCGTCCAAAGGGGACAGGCTGAAAACCCAGATGGTGAATATCGCCCTCAATGGATTGGACATTCGCCGTCGGGAAGACTTCGCCGGGATGGCTTCCGGCGCGATCAAGATTGATCTTGAGGGCGCTGATGTTGAAGGGTTTTCTGAGGCACTGGCCTCGCTGTTCAAGCCCTCTGAGCCCGGCTCCAACTGGTCAATTCTGGCCGATACTCTGCTGTTTTTCGACGCCATGGGGATCGAAGGCTTCGCCGAAGACCTGGTTTTTGCCCTGCCTGACCGTTTGTTTTCGCTGTCGATGGAGCAGGTGCAGGGTGCGCTTGGGCTGACGGACATGCGGCTTGACGGCGGCTTCGTCACTCTGCGCGGACAAGCCAAAGGAATCGACCTGCGCGCCCTAAACGCGCCTGAAGGCGTCGAGCCTGATCCGATTGTGATCCCGGGGCTGGTGCCGGTTCTGGGTGAACGGTTAATCCGGTTCGACCCTTTGTCACAAAGCCTGGTGCCAAATCAGTTTGAAAGCACGGTGGAAGTGACTGGCCTGCCCATGGCGAACCTGCGCCAGACCCTCAGTAGCTTACCGCGCGATGGCTCGATCCAAGACCCGGGCGCGCTGCTGCGTTCGTTGGTCAGCGGCGCATTGGGCATGATCACGCCCTTCCTGATCCAACCCCCGCGCGTGAGCGTTTCTGACACCAGCGCTGTTGCCGATGACTACACCATGACCATCATGGGCGAGCACCAAGTCATGCCAATCCCGCCTCTGTTCGGCTTTGGCAGCTTTACCGCGACGATTGCCGGCCTCAGTCAGGTTGAAGCGCGGGCCAATGCAACAACTGACGCGGCTCTGGCGGCGGATACTGAAGACGAACAAGGCTTAGCCGATTATGGGCGCCGCATCGCCGGTTGGGCGACACGCCTGCGCGATCTGGGAACGGCTTCGAGCTCGAGTGAACGCACGTACGTGCTGGAATTGACGCAATTCGGGGAAATCGAACTCAATGGAACGCCACTGAATCAGCGCTAGGCGCGCGCCTTTTTGCAAGGCGCATTAAACTGGAAAAGTGGATCTGCAATTGAGTTTCCCCAGCTTTTAATTTTAGAATGCGCTTATATAGACGTTTCTGAAAGGGTTTGGCGGATGACAAAACATTTTCGTACTTTAGTAACCAGCGCGGCTGTTGTTGGCCTTAGCCTGCTCACCGGTGGGTTTGCCCAAGCTCAGACTCAGACTCAGGGGTTGTCCTCCGAGCAGATAGAAAGCGTTGTCTCCGACATGATGCAGGAGCCGGTTTCGCTGTTTTTGGGCCTTCCGGTGGATTATACCGCGCTGTCAGTCACCCCGGACGAGGGTTCAGCGACGGACTTTGACGTGGTCTTTCAGGGCGCCAATATATCCGGGCTGCCGCTGGGGAGTTTGGCCTTTGACGCGGAAGTCAAAGCGTCGGGCGCGCTTGAGCTGAAAATCGATCTGGCGCCTTTGCTGTCTGGCGTTGCCGCCATGCTGAACACGTCCTTCCGTTCAGAAATTTTCCGCGTGTCCATGACTGTGAATACAGATGCCCGCGCCATTGAACGCGTGCGATTTACGATTGATGATCTGTTCGCTGGTCTGGCAGGGGCGGCCGAGGGGAACTATCTCACGCTCGACGGTGTGATTTTTACCTATGATGAGCGCGCAGAAGACCCGCGGGTAACGCTCGACCTTGGCCTCGACAACCTCGCGCTCGTGAGTGGCGGTTCGGAGATCATTACGCTGGAAACCATCGGCGCAAGTTCAGAGCTGATCAACATTCCGGAATGGTATCTGCACACCGAGATCAACCATGCCATCAAGCAGTTCTTCATGGCTAGCGCGGGTGTCATCACACCCACCGACGCCATCGCCAACGTGATTGATAGCCTGGTTCCGCTGTTTGAAGGCGAGATGGTCAGTCTCGAAGGCTCCCTGGACATGGGCAAACTGGTCCTGAATGACTCGAGCCTGCTCGACATTGACGGACGGATTGAGTTCGACGGACTGAGCCTGCTGTCACAGTACGACCATGAGCAACAGACCGACAACACCGACGCGGAAATCGGTGGTTTGGTCTATATGATTGATGGTTTCCCGCCCGGCAGCGAATTCCCGCTTTTGAGTTTCGACGGCGGCACCATTACTGGGCGGACGATTTTGAGCGCTGACCATGACTTTAAACCCATCGGCGCGCTCCTGAGTGTCCTTTCTGCGCAGGTGCGCGGTTCGGATGTCAGCGCCTTGGAAGACCCCACCGCTGCGGCCTTAGACCTCAATCTGCTGGCCGCTGGACCTTTGTTACAATGGTACATGGGTGCGGTTGAGAGATCTGATCTGGCAATCGAGCTGGGGGAAATTGCCATTAATTTCCCAGGTTCGCCGGATGAGCAGCTGACGTTCATCCTCGGTGGCACCGAGTTTAGTTCTGAGCTGGCGATCAACGGCGACAGCGACTTGCAAAGGCTGGCGGCTCGCGTGCTCGACGTGGATGTCGTTCTGCCGGGATCGCTGATTTTCCAAGCCGGCGAGATTTCGGCCAGTTACCAGATCAATGACAGTCTGGCGGTGATACGCGACGTTCTATTGGGTTCGATACAGGACGGGTTGACGCTCGGAGACGGGATCAGGCTGGCGCTGGCGCTTTATCTGCCTGACCTCGCCGTCGGGGTGGAAGACGTTTACGTCAGCGGCGTGACACCGACAGAGATGGGGGCCTACGAAGCCTATCTCGCGTCGGCAGACATCAGCCTTTCCAACCACGATATGAAGACCGACCAGGCGCGGATATCGCAGTTGATTGCTTTCTCGGGGCTGGCTGCCAACTTTGACGATCGCTTGATGTTTGATCCGATGCTGGTTGATCTGGTGCTGGGCGCGGATGGCCCGGGACTGATGCCCACTGATGCCGTGTTGCAGGTCGATGTCACAGACATTCCGATGGCAATGATACTGGCCATCGCGGACGACGTAATGCTGCCGCCGACCGACACCCTGCTGAGCCCCGACTTCGACCCATCGACACTGGTTATGGCCAGCGCGGCCCTGCTTCCGCGGCTGTTCGCGTCACCGCCCAGCGTGGTGATCGAGCCCTCCTCTGTGACCGGTGGAATGGTTGAGCTGACGGCGTCGGGCCAGGTCGATATCAACCCGTTGATGCCGCCGAACTACTCGGTGGGGTCGGTCATTATCCGTGTGACGGGTGCGCTGGAAACCCAGGCTGAGATTTCTCGTTTGGTTGAAGAGATCGCGACCAGTGGCGGTTCGGATTACCCCGATACCTTTGAGACGCTGCAGCAGGTTCTGGGTGGTCTTGCGATCGTCGGCGGTTTCGGCATCCCGGCTGATGATGGTGCCTTGGAGTTCATCATCGATATTCCGGCAGGTGAACCGGCGAGCGTGAACGGATTGCCAATTCCTTTGCCGTTCTAGCGCCCTGACCTGCCGCGCATGATCACAGGAGGGGGAAGGTGACTTCCCCCTTTTTTGTTTTCAGGCTAACACACAATCATGTCGACCAGATCTGCCTCTCCCTTAGAGCTCTATGAGCGTGCCCTGACGTCGGGAGCCTTGCGGCCACAGGCGGCGCAGCGGCGTGCGGTTGAGGCGCTCGACACCCTGTATCAGGAACTGACACTGTCCCCCTCAGCGCTGCGCAGACGCAGAGCGCGCGAAGCGGACTCGACTGGCGGGACTAGAGACGCCCACGGACCCGCAAACCGGGGCGTTATCGGTTGGCTGGGGCGGCTTTTCAGCGGCTTGGGCGGGTCCTCGGCTGGCGCGCCAGCCAGCAATTCGGCCCTGACCATGGCCAAGGCTTGCTCCTTGTGTATGGCGTGGACCATGGCCGAGGCGTCCTCCTTGTGCTCGGCCATGGTGCGCAAAAAGTCAGCCTCGTTTTTCAACTCCAACTCCTTGCCGTGCTTGTGCAGCGCCATCTCCACCGCGGTCTGGATGTCCACCTCTTTAAACGGCTTGAGGATGTAGCCGTGCGGCTCCGCGTGCTTGGCTTTGGACAATGTGTTTTCATCGGCGTAGGCGGTCAAGAACACCACGGGGATGTCCATGTGCTTCTTGATCTCTCCTGCAGCTTCGATGCCCGTCATGTCGCCCTTGATCATGATGTCCATCAACGCGAGGTCGGGTTTGTGCTTCTTGGCGAGCTCAATGGCTTTGTCGCCGTTGTCGGCTGTGGCCACCACATCAGGTG
>PAFB01000099.1 GCA_002700865.1 Rhodospirillaceae bacterium | reverse complement strand
GGCCCCTGCCTGCACCAGCTCAGCCGCTTTGGTGACGGAGGCCACTTCGAACCGCTCAGAAAAATCAACCGACCAGATGCGCCCCGTCCTCGCAACTGTCGCCTTTATCGCCGTCAGTTGCTCGACGCTGGTGCAGCCGGGTTTGTCGGTCATCACGTCCTTGCCGTGCTCCATCGCTTCGATGGCCAGAGCCCCGCGGTCGGCAGGGGTGGCGGCGATGAGGAACAGGTCGATGCTCTCGTCGTCCAACAGCTGCTGGCGATTGCTGAAGCGCTGGGCGTCGGGAAAGCGCTTGAGGAACCCGGGCAGCGTATCCGGCTCGCCCTTGGTCCAGTATCCAGCCAGCTCCGCGCCAACATTCAGCATCGAGCCGACTTGTCCGTAAATGTGGCGATGATCAAGACCAATGGCGGCAACGCGAAGGGGTTTGGTCATGGGTATTGCTTTCGTGGCTTAGGGTTTTTGACAGTTAGGGCAGCAAAGCTTTGAGAGCGGATCAATCAACATCACGTTGAACGTCCAAGGCTCTTTCCTGATCCGATGAAGCAATCAGGGCGTCGATCAAGGCATGGACGCGCAAGGCTTCGCGACCGGTAACGCGCGGGGGGCGGTTTTTTTGGACGGCGTGGGCAAAATCTTCGATCACGCACTGATGCCAAGCGTGGGTGAAGGCCATGGGATCGGCACCGCCGCCGGTTGTGCCCTGATCACCGAAAACATCTTCGCGACCATCCCGCCCCTGCAAAACCAGTTGCCCCGCGCCCAGTCTGGCGACCCCTTGATCACCATGGATGACGATGAACTCTGCGCCGCCGGGATACTGCGCCGTAGATGCTTGCAGCGACCCGACAGCGCCGTTGGCGAAAGTGAGGCCGGCGGATACGAAATCCTCTGCTTCCATTGAATGAAACCGGGTTTTGCGAGCAATCGCCTGCACCCTTTCCACGTCGCCGACCAAAGACAGCATCAGGTCCAGCGTGTGGATAGCTTGCGAGATCAGCACGCCGCCACCGTCGCGGTCATAGGTGCCGCGTCCGGGTTCGTCGTAGTACCCCTGCTCCCGCCACCACGGCACAGTCGCCTCAACAAGCCCAACCGTCCCCAGCGCTCCTGCGGACAGCAAATCAGCGAGCTGTTCTGAGACCGCGCGGAACCGGTGTTGGAAGACAATGCCCAAGGGATTACCGGCGGCCTCACAGGTTTCCACCAGCGCCCTCGCCCGCGCCAAATCCCGCTCGACAGGCTTTTCCATCAATAGCGGTAATCCAGCGCCGCAAAGGGCTTCAACAATGCTTTGGCGGGCGTTGGGCGGTGTGAGCAAAATGACGAAATCGAGCGCTGTGTCTGCCAGCAGTTCGGGCAAATCTCCATAAGCATGAATGCCCGCAACGCCTTCGTCTTTTTCGGCCATCGCGGCAAAGTCGCGGGCTTTGGTCAGCGACCGTGCCAACACACCTCGAACCTGCACCAGAGGCGCCAAGTCCCGCACCGCGCGCAAGTGGGTTTTCGCCACCATGCCTACGCCGATCAGGGCAACGTTGAGGGGGCGGTTGTTTTGGCTCATGGGGTCGTGAACTCCTTGGATCTTGGCCTCAATCAAAGCCCGAGCGCCCGCAGTTGTCCACGGCAAATCTCGCCTTGGTGCCCGGTTTACTGCCGCGAGGCTGATTGCGACTTGATGCTGCGTGGGGTTCGCATAAGCTGGTTTTCATGAGTTCCGATTCGACCCCGCCGTTCATCCATCTCCGCGTCAAGTCAGCCTATTCGCTGGCACAGGGCGCGATCCGTGTGAACGACCTCGTCACGCTGTCCACTGGCCTCGACATGCCGGCAGTGGCGCTGACCGATCGCGGCAATATGTTCGGCGCATTGGAGTTTGCTGTCACTGCCTCGAAGGCTGGTTTGCAGCCGGTTATCGGCGCCGTTCTCGGCATTTTACGGGGCAAGGACGAACGCGGTGCCGAGCGAGCCGATCCGGATCAACTGCTGCTGCTGGCGCAGGATCAAACAGGCTACGAGAACCTCATGAGTTTGGTTTCCGAGGGCTATCTTAAAGGGGACGGCGCAGACCCTGCGGTCGCTTTTGAGGCACTCTCCGGTCGAAGCGACGGGCTGATCGCGTTTGATGGGG
Source organism: Rhodospirillaceae bacterium (assembly GCA_002700865.1). Lineage (GTDB taxonomy): Bacteria > Pseudomonadota > Alphaproteobacteria > UBA7985 > UBA7985 > UBA7985. The sequence goes on along the minus strand of PAFB01000099.1, from coordinate 19,987 downwards.
CCAAGGGCTCACCACTGGGGCGGCACTTACTGGACGGTTCCAGCCTGATCGAAACCCACCTGAGCGCCATGAAGGGTCTGTTTGACGGGCGGCTCTATCTGGAAATCCAGCGCCACGGGCAGAGCTTTGAGCGTGCTTTGGAGCCGCGGCTTCTGTCTGCTGCCAAAAACCATAATCTACCCATCGTCGCCACCAATGACGCCCATTTTGCCGCCGCCGACCAGTATGACGCGCACGATGTCCTCTCGTGTATCGAGCAAGGCGTTACCCTCGCCCACAGAGACCGCCGCCGCCTGACCCCGGAGCACTACTTCAAGACCAGTCAGGACATGGCGCGGCTGTTTGCGGATTTGCCTGAAGCGATTGAAAACACCTGGCGCATTGCCCAGCGCTGCGCGGTCATGCCTCGCCTGCACGATCCCATCCTGCCTGCCTTTGACGATGGATCAGGGGAGAACGAGGCGCAAATGCTTGCGCGAATGGCGAAGGAGGGTCTGCAGCAACGCTTGGATGCACTCGAGCCCGCCCCGGATGCAGCCTTGCAGCAGACTTACCGCGAGCGGCTGGATTTTGAATTGAACGTGATCGAGCAAATGGTGTTCCCCGGCTACTTTCTGATCGTTGCCGATTTCATCCAATGGGCGAAGGAACAGGGGATTCCCGTAGGCCCGGGCCGGGGTTCAGGGGCCGGGTCGCTGGTGGCCTACGCACTGACCATCACAGACCTCGACCCGATCCCCTTCAACCTGCTGTTTGAGCGTTTTCTGAACCCTGAACGTGTTTCGATGCCCGACTTTGACATCGATTTCTGTCAAGATCGCCGCGATGAAGTGATTGCCTACGTCCGCGATAAATACGGCGCGGACCGCGTGGCGCAGATCATTACCTTTGGCAAGCTGCAGGCGCGCGCCGTGGTCCGGGATGTCGGGCGAGTTCTGGGGGTGCCTTACGGTCAAACCGACCGCATTTCCAAGCTGATCCCGAATAACCCTGCCAATCCGACGACGCTGGGCGAAGCCATCGACGGCGACGAGCAACTGCAGAAAATGCGGCGTACCGAAGAGTCGGTGGCCAAGCTGTTTGACGTTGGCCTGCAGCTCGAAGGCCTGTACCGCAACGCCTCGACCCACGCCGCCGGCGTGGTCATCGGAGACCGCGACCTGACCAAGCTGGTCCCCCTCTATAAAGACCCCCGCTCAGACATGCCCGCGACCCAGTTCAACATGAAGTGGGTAGAACCGGCGGGACTGGTCAAGTTTGACTTTCTGGGCCTTAAAACGCTGACCGTCATCGCCGAGACTGAACGGCTGATCCGCCGCTTTCAACCCGACTTCGACATTGCCCGCATCCCGCTTGACGATGCGCCGGTGTTTGACATGCTCAGCCGGGCGGAATCGATAGGTATATTCCAGCTTGAATCAACCGGCATGCGCGACGTGCTGCGCAAGCTGCGGCCTGACCGCTTTGAAGACATCATCGCTGTCGTAGCGCTCTACCGGCCCGGTCCGATGGAAAACATCCCAACCTACATCGCCCGCAAGCATGGAGAGGAGAAAGTCCACTACCTGCACCCCTTGCTCGAACCGATCGTGGACGAAACCCACGGCATCATGATTTATCAGGAGCAGGTCATGCAGGCCGCACAAGCGCTGGCGGGCTACAGCCTGGGCGGTGCGGATTTGCTGCGGCGGGCCATGGGTAAGAAGCTGAAGTCCGAGATGGACAAGCAGAAAGCCCTGTTTGTTGAAGGCGCGGCCAAGAACGATATTGCCGAGAAAAAAGCGCTGGAGATCTTCACGCAAATTGAAGCCTTCGCCGGTTACGGTTTCAACAAGTCCCACGCCGCCGCTTACGCCCTGGTCTCCTACCAGACAGCCTATCTCAAAGCGCACTTCCCCGAAGAATTCCTGTGCGCCTCGATGATCCTCGACGCCGGAAACACCGACAAGCTGGCAATTTTCAAAGACGACCTCGACCGCATGGGCATTCCCCTGCTGCCCCCCGACGTGAACGCTTCGCAGGCGACCTTTGATGTCGAAACCGACGCCACGAGCGGCAAGAAAGCTGTGCGCTATGCGCTCAATGCGATCAAGAACGTGGGCGGCGCTGCCATGGATAATCTGGTCGCAAGCCGAACCAGTGGCGGGCCGTTCAAAAACCTTGAAGACTTTGCCTCCCGGGTTGATACGCGCGCGGCAGGAAAGCGGATTTTGGAGAACTTGATCGCCGCCGGAGCCTTTGACACCATCGACCCCAATCGTGGCCAGTTGTTCATCAACGTCGAGCGCCTGAACCGCTTTGGTATTGCGGTGACAGAAGAGCGAAATTCGTCGCAGTCTTCTCTATTCGGCGGGTCAGGGGGCGACGGCGACGGGGGTGACGACGACAATGGAGCGGTCACGTTGCAGATGTTGACCGCCGACGACTGGCCACTGCAGGAAAAACTAAGCCGCGAATTTGATGCCATCGGCTTTTACCTGACCGCGCACCCTGTGGACGCTTACGCTGACGCGCTGGCAAAGCTCAAGGTTCAGAGCATCAGTGATCTGCTCAAGAACGGCATTCGCGGGGGGCGGGCTAAGCTCGCTGGGGTGGTTTCAGCCAAGAATGAACGCCGCTCCGCCAAGGGCAATCGGTTTGCCTGGATCAGCCTTTCTGACCCGACCGGCACCATCGAGTTTGTTTGCTTCTCGGAAATTTTAAACGCCAACCGCGAACACCTTGAAATCGGTAGCACCGTTTACGTGGAATGCGACCGCGGCAAGGGCGCGGCGGAGGGTGATTTGCGGTTATCGGCAGCGAAGATAGAGCAGCTGGACACCATGATCGCCAGCGGTTCTGTCGGACTCAAGCTGTTTGTTTCGGCGCCAGAGAGCCTGCCGCCCGTATCAGACCTGATCGAAGCGTGTTCGGGCGGCAATGATCGCGTGCATATCGTGATCGAACTGGACGAAGACCGCGAGGCTGAAGTTGTGCTGGAAAAGCGCTTCCGCCTGACGGGCGCAGTGCGCGCGGCGATCAAGTCCGTACCTGGCGTGATGGCCGTCGATTTCTAAGGCCTCAACCAGTCCTTACGGGGTATTTTTGGCGGCTGTAAGGGGCCGGATGGCTTGATCTGCGCGCGCAAAAACCGCCGTTCTCAAATCGCCGTACTTAGCCCAGCCAAACCCCGACACCAAAGGCGATCAGCGCGGCGATCAGACCGACGCCAAAAACCTCCCCCATGGCCCGCACCCGCGCTTCCCGCGTGACCACCGAGCGCGCGAAGCCCAGTGCCAGCAGCGCGGCGACTGTCGCTGTGGAGGCCATGACAAACAGCATGTTTGCCGACACATCCCGACCCCAAAAGGCAAGATAAGGCAGCAGCGGAATGACGCCGAAGACCAGAAAGCTGAGGAAAGTAACCATGCCGTCGCGAGCTGGTGTCGCCTCGCTCATGTCCTCCATATCCAATTCATGCCGCATCATCCAGTCAGCCCACAGGCCGGGATAGCGCCGGTAGATGTTGGCGACGGTCTTGGCGTCCTCGTCACTCAGACCGCTTTCTTCGAGCAGATGCACGGTTTCTTCGTATTCTTGCTGCGGATTGTGTTCGATTTCCTCGACCTCAACCGCGCGCTCACGATGCCAACGCGCCTGTTCGGAACGGGTAGAGAGGAAATCGCCAAGCCCCATGGACACACCATCAGCCAACAAATTGGCCAGTCCAAACAATAAAACCAGCGTGATGGCATAGACCTCGCCGTTACCGCTCGCACCCAGCAAAGCGGCGCCAGAAAAGCCTGAGACCACGGCGAAGGTTGTGATGATCCCATCGAGCCCGCCGTACACGATTTCCTTGAGGTTGTCGGCAAAGGGACTGCGCCCATGCTCATGAGCGAGGTGCTTTGCCATGGCGTCTGAGGTGAGTTTGTTCGGGGGGCTATCGGTCATGGGTCTGATTGCTCCTGCTTGTCTGTAAGCTCTGCTATTGTCCAATACACACGAGCAACGTGGCAACCCCGATCAAAGAAAAAGGCCGGAGCATGGTCGCTCCGGCCTTTTTTGCGTTCATCAATAGATGGGTGACTGTACCGCTTAGCTGATCGTCTGATCAACGACGACGACGTCAAAGACACCCGAGGTTGTCAGCCCACCATCACTAGCCGTGACGGCGATGCTGGCCACGGTCGGTGCCGAGATGCTGTTGGTGGCAGTACCCCCATGCGCCTGATCGGACTCTGGGCCGAAGTACATCAGCGACGCCACTTCGTTTATCGTCAAGCCAGACACCGTACTGCCCGCCGTGATCGCGACTGTCGCCCCGTTCACACCGCCCAATTCATAGGTAAGGACGCCAGCCGTGGTTGCACTCGACCCGGCAGTGACCGTCGGCGCTGCGACTGTAAAGGTCATGGTTGCACCCTCCGGATCATTAAACGCATCAGCGATATCGTCGCCAATGTTGAAGTCCTCATCGGAGTCGACGCTCATCACACCCGACGGCGTCGTGAACTCAGGCGCTTCGTCAACGTCCGTGAGATTGACCTGAATCGTCGTCTTGGCCGTGGCGCTGTCTTCATCTGTGACGGTGACCGTCAGCTGGATCGTTTCACGGGTCTCGAAGTCCAACGCTGCGCCACCCGTTAAGGAAATAGCGCCAGTCGAGGAAATCTCGAAGTTGCTGGTGCCAGCGTTGGTAGACAAAGCATAGCTCACAGTGCCCGGTGCCAACAGCCCACCTTCGCCATTGTCAAACGTTATCGAGAATACACCGGTCGACGCTGCGGTTTCAGCCACATCGACGCTCAAGCTGCCTTCGGTTGTATTTGCCGACGTACCAGCTCCGGCACTGGAAGCCGCGGAGAAAGACGGGTCTTCGTCACCGATATTGTCAACGGTGATCGTCACCGAGGCCGTGTCCGAATTGCCTTCTGCGTCCGTGAGCAGGATATCAACCACGTAATCGTTGGACGTATCGGCATCACCGGGGTTTTCGAAGTCTGGAGCAGACTTGAACCGCAACACGCCGGAGTCAGCGTCGATAGTGAACATGTCTTCATCAGCACCGCCATCGAGGCTGAAGGTGATCGCGTTCGAGCTATCGGCGTTGGTGGCAACCGCCGTCAACGCGATGGTTGTGCCTTCATTCACGGTGGTTGAGGTGGCGCTCAGGCTCAGGCCCGCCGCGACATCATCAACCTCAACTTCGATCGCCTGCTTCGCCGTTTTGCCGCCGTCGTCGGTCGCAATGAGGTTAAAGCGGTAGGTGTTATCTTTGTTCGAGTCACCCGGCGCTTCAAAGTCCGGTGCCGAGGTAAAGGACAGATCACCGTTCGCCGTATCCACTGTGAACAGCGCCGCATCCGTGCCGGTTATGCTATAGACCAGCGTGTCAGGGCTTTCTTCATCAGTCGCCGGATTTACGGTGGCGGCAAGGTCCGTCAGGTTTTCGTCGATGCTGTATTGCGCCGTCGAACCACCGGTGAAAGATGGCGCGTCGTTGCCGTCAGCGATTTGCAGGTTAATCGTACCGGTTGTCCCCGCAGTAGCGCTCGTGCTGGACAGGCCGGTGCTGTCTTCCATCGTGTAAGTGAAGCTCGTCGCCGCTGGCGATGTCCCCGCAGCAACGCTTTCGTCCGCTGCCGTGAACTGCAGCGATGCCGCTTCAGTGGCCGTGAGCAGCATCGGGGTTGCAGCCGTTGTTACCTGAACCGTGCCGCCAGCATCAGAGGTATAGGTCAGCGTGCCAACAGCCGTGGTTGGAACACCGCTGATCGTGACGTTGCCCAGGCTATCCGAGCTGTCGAGGTCGTTAAAACTGGCAACCAGAACAGCGCCAAGGTTCGTCGTGGTCTCGCCTTCCCCCAGCGCGATCGTGGAAACTGAGTCAATGCTCGGCGCATCGTCGGAACCAAGGACCGTGATTGAAACGTTCGAGGAGGTGCTGTCGTAGGTTTCACCGTCAGTGCTCATGGCAATGGTGAAAGTCTCAACGCCGTCGAAGTTAGCATCCGGCAAATAGTTCAGATCGCCGAAGTCATCCGCCGCGATAATCTCATTCAGCGCGACAGCCACACCGGCGAGTTCAAGCGTGCCGTTGGCTGGCAAGGAGGTAATCTGCAGGCTGTCTACAGCCGTGCCGCCGGTCACTTTGAAGTCACTGCTGACGAAGTCGATGCCCACCAGCGTGTCTTCCGCGACCTGCGTGTTGATATTAACACCTTGAGGCCCAACCTGCGCCACAGGAGTTGTCGTACCTGCGCCGCCGCCGGATCCCCCACCGGTGCCCGCGGCCCCATAACCAAAAAGACCGGAGTTGCCGAGCAAACCGGTGCCGTAGCCATAGCCGCCGAACAGCGATGAACCGGAGGAACCAGACAGCACGGAACCGCCGTAGCCGCTGCCGCCGGTGGAAGCCGACGAGCCAAGTGTGGTGATGGACGTACCGCCGAAGAGCGACACTTTTGTACTTAACGCCATTTATTGTTCCTCCTTAGGAGTGAAGGTGAAAGGCGGCTCCATCAGCCTTTCACCCTGTTTTCTTTCTTTGATTACCGATCAACGAACCCCAGATCAGGCAACCAGATCACCCTCGGAGAGGTTGAACTGGATGTAATCCAAGCCGTCAGTCACCAGACCGATCGCGCTGGAGTTCGCGCTGATAACCTGGCCGGCAGTCATGGCCGAGCCCGCGAAGTTGATCGCTCCGACCGGCATCAGAGAGTCCGTCAGATCGACCAGCGTATCGCCGTCGGACAGCTCACCGTCGCCGTCGTAATCGTAGATAAAGCCACGCTGGACCGCGCCAGCATTCATACCGAAGACGATCAGAGCGCCTTGGGTCGAACTCGCGATGTTCACACCGTTCGCATCAACCGCCGAGGCATCGGTCAGGATGGTCGAAACATCGTCTTCGAAGTCGATGTTGATGCCCGTTGCCTGACCAAAGGAAGCCACGTTGGCAACGGTGACCGGGGATACCGCAACGCTGGCACTGGCCAGTGCGCCGAGGTCTTCGAGTTCATCGATGCTGACCGTGTCGTGGTCGTCATGGTTTGCGCGGGCAACGTGCAAGGTCACGTCATCAACCTGAGCCGAACCGATGACCAGCTGCACACTGTCATCACCACCACCGAGGTAAACGTCCACCTCTTCCGCAGCCTGGGCCAGGTTGGTGCTCGCCTGCACGCTCACCGCCGTTGCGCCGGTGATTGGTGCGTTGGAGGAAATGACCTGCAGCATGGACAGGGTGCCGGTCGCCAGCGTACCTGCGGTTACGGAAACCGTGTACTCGGATTCACCGATGACCAGATCAACCACGTCGTCGCCGGGCGTCATCTGGATATCGAGGTCGTCATCACTTACAAAACCGTCAAGCAAGCGAACGCCTGAAACGCCGGCTGAAGCAGCAGCCGTGAACGGGGAGAATGCTGAGGTCTGGTCAATTGCGATGGAAACACCGGGGTTGGAGACCGAAAGGTCACCGCGCAGCACAACCGAGCCGTCTTCGGACAGGTCGGAGAGATCAACAGACCGCAGCGTGCTCTTGTCAGCACCCGACCCGTTGAACTGCAGGTGCGCTTCACCGTCGCCACCGGGCGCGTCGATATCGATGTATTCCACGTGATCGATGTCACGGCCGAAGCCGATCGTATCGATTTCGTCGCCGTTGAGGTTGATGTTCAGGGAGTCTTCTTCATCCCCGCCACCATCAAACTTGAACTCACCGTCTTCGATGTCACTGTCGAGGATCAGGTCCACGTCATCATCGTTATCGCCACCACGAATGCGCAGCATGTCGTCGTAGGTCGCGAAGATGTTGGAGTCACCGTCCAGACCCGGTGTGGTGAAGCTATCACCTGCCAGATCAATCAGCGTAATCTTTGGATTTTCACGCGTGTCGATCATGACATCGCCTTCGATCTCCAGCGGACCGTAGGCCACAATCTCCCGCACATCCTCATCGTTCACACCGTCGAGGGTCAGGCTGTAGTTGTAGTTACCACCATCAAGACCAAGGCGGCTAACCGCTTCGGTCGCCAGATCGCCAGCCGCGAAGTCGTAGGTGAACTGACCGGTGAAGACCAGCGCGGACTGGGTATCGCCCATCACTTTGTCGATGCCCACCAGATCAGCGAAATCGATGGTCAGATCGCGGTTGTTCATGTCGATCATGGCGATGTTGGTAACGGTCACGTCTAGACCCAAGTCTGCATTTGCATTGACCAGCGTGACTTGGTTGTTACCCTCACCGCGCAGATGTTCGATGTCACCCGTTGCCGTGCTGTCGAGCACGCCGCCGTTCAGCTCCAGATCCACGTCTTCCATCAGTACCAGCGTTTCAAAGCCGGAAACGTCTTCAAAGCCGTTCACCCAAGTTGGGTCGAGGTGGTAGACCGTGTTTTCTTCGGAGAAGTAAACTGTATCGGAGCCGCCCAGGCCATCCATGACAAAAGAGTTCGCCAGATGCGCAGCCTCTGGCACCTCAAACTCGTCGTCGTCATTGGTTGCAAGGTCGGTGTCGGTGATCCGAACGCCAGTCAGCGTCGAGAACCCAGCGCCTTCGGAATCAAAGTCTGCGTTGACGCTGTTGCCGCCCCCGCCGCTTGACCCTGTGCCTGCGGTCACGTTGATGTTGTAGGTCTCGGTATCGGTCTCCACCGAGCCATCAGCGTTGGTGGAAGACGCCTTAACTGTGATCGAGTAGCTGCCGACAGCCACGCTGCCCGCGACAACCACCAGGCCGGTGTTGCTATCGATGCCAATACCCGTGGGGTTGTTGGAGATTTCGTAGGAAATCGTATCGCCATCGGGATCGGTTGCCCGGAACAGCTTTGAGTCGCCCTGCGCAATGGTAAAGGTCGCGCCGTCGGTCTCATTCAATTCCAGTGATCCGCTGCTGCCACCGCTGCCATCGGAAATATCCAGCGACAGGTTGACGGTCTCAACGTTGCCAGCTGCATCGGTGAAGGTCATGGCAGGACCGGCGAACTCGCCCGTGTTCAAGCCCTCAGCTGCCAGGCCTTCGATGGTGACGTTGATCGAGCGGTAGGTGTCTTCCGTACCTTCAATCAGGCCAGAGCCGGAGCGCTCAGTGGAAACAGTCGCGCCGTCGCTAAAGACCGAGGCGATCGTCGCAGCCCCGCCAACGGCGGCTTCAACAGCGGCTTGCAGCTCGCTTTCGTCGATGCCGTCCTGATCAGTAATGGCATAGGTGACCGAGGAGGTCTCACCGCGGGTGATTTCGTTGTTGATGACATCCAGCTGCGCTGCGGAGTTCTCACCGTCGCTGCCATCGCCATCGTCGCTCAGGCGCGAGCGGATCGCATTGGCGGCCAGCAGGACCGCACCTGCGCCCAGACCAACGGCGGCAACCGTCCCAATGGTGCCAAGCCCGAACAGTCCCGGACCGCCGGTGATCGTGCCCATGATGCCGCCCGAAGACGATGCGGATGCGGTGTCGTCAAAGATCACGCTCGGAGACGTTGACCCAACATTCGTCGTGCCCAGCGGTGCGGAAGGCGCTGGTAAAGGCATCGGCGCCGGCGCTGGCGCCGCTCCCATCATCACGCCAGAGCCAACGTTGCCACCGGTAATGCCGGTCGCCACAGTCGGGCTCAGGTAGAGCACACCGGCACCATCAATGAAGAAGTTGTTGGAGGTGACCAACAGAGACTGCTGGTTCGCGAGCTGGACCAGTACTGAGCCGTTGGACAGCTGGACGTATGAAACAACATCCGCTGGCGCAGGAGCAAATCCAGTTGGAACGCCAACCTGAGCACCTGCTTCACCAGCTACCATTGCTGCACCCGCAGCAACCAGTGCGGTTGTGGTCAGAAGAGCGCCGGCGCGTCCGCGCAGGCTCTTCTTCGCAGCAGCAGAAGAACGCGCCATGGGTTCAAAAGAGGCTGCGCAGCTAGCGGAACCTACATCATGCTGACTGTCGAACATCATATTCGTCATCTCCGTTTCTAATGGCCCTTCCGGCAAAGGGCCGGTCGGAAGTCGTTTTGCGCGTCGAGGCGCACGCCAACGACATTCAAACTGACCAAGTTCTCTAGTGATCTTCCACTTCGAGCCTTGGCAAAAATTTATTCGTTTCGAGGCATACTAAAGTGATACCCACTCCGTATCGCGTAATGCCTACCCAAATTAGGTCGGTAGCATTAGCGAGCGAGCGCACTCAAGCGATTAAACCATGGCTAAAACAAGACTTGGGGAAAAGTCGATGCGAATCGAACTCAGGTGTGGACTAAATGCCACTAAGCTTAGGGATTTACTATTATTGAGCGGTCCAGCCACCATCAACGACGAGGTTTGTGCCGGTTACGAGGTCTGATAATGCCGAATCGGTGAGAAACAGCAGAGCGCCGTCTAAGTCGCCAACCTGACCGATGGGCTGTTGCGGTGTCGAAAGTGGCATTTTCTCGGCAACGAAGCCCCGAAATACGGGGTTTTCCAGCAAAGGCTGCGTGAGTGGCGTCTCAATGTAAGTGGGACAAATCGAGTTGACGCGAATGCCATCTTCAGCGAGGTCGAGCGCCATCGCTTTGGTCAAACCTTCCAGAGCGTGCTTGGTCGCTGCATAGACCACGCGGCCAGGCAAGGCCACGCGGCCAAGCATGGAACTCATATGGATAATGCTGCGCGAAACCTCGGGCCGAGGAAAGGCTTTCATGGCCTTGACCGCCGCCTGCGTCGCGAAGAAACCGGCCTTGAGATTGAGCCTCATAATATCGTCGAAGTCTTCGACTGTGACGTCTTGAAAAGCAGCAGGACGGGTCGCGCCGGCGTTGTTGATGAACACGTCAGGGACATGGGCGGACATCAGGGCATCGAGGCGATCGGCGGCGTCTGCTGCCACCAGATCGACCACTTTGTAGTCGAAGGCCAAACCGTCTCCGTTCAACTCAGACTTCAGAGCGGCGAGATCATCTTCGCTGCGGGCCAGCCCAACCACCGAAGCCCCTGCCCTCGCCAAAGCGCGGCAAGCCCGGGCACCGATGCCTTTGCTGGCACCGGTAATGACAACTGTTCTGCCGCTTAGATCCCCAAACCCCATCGTCCCAACACCTGTTCCACCATCTTCATCGCTTGCACGGATATCGCACAGGCGCACCTACTCTCGCACCCAAGGGGCGGTCGTGAATAGGCCCTATGGCAGGTGTTTGCTCGTTTTTTTGATGCTCCGCACCGCAAAACGCCTGTGGGTGGCTGTTTCAACCACCCGTTCTATCCCGCTCAGCGCGGCGCTGGATCTGCGCGCCTATGCCTTGTTGGGCTAGTAGATGCTGTTGTTGATGATGATGGCTTCATTCAGCGACGCCGGAGCCTGAGGCTGGGGCGCGTATAGGTTTTGCCCGTTGGTGCCATAGAGCGGGCCGGAAACACCGCCTGCACCCTGCTGTCCGACGACGGGCTGCTGCTGAATATAGATTGTGGGCACATCCGTGTAGGTGGTCGTCCCCGTGTTCGGCACTGCGTAGGGATTGGTCGGCACTGTCGTGTGAATGGTGCGCGAAGAAATCACCCTTGGCTGGGCATTGGGATCATAAAGCTGACCATTGGCATCGTAGGTTGGCGCGTAGTCGCGCCCAGCGGTGGCGTAATAGTTATTTCCATCCATGGCGAGGATGGGGTCCATGTTGTCTGGAACGAAGCGATAGAGCACGTCGCTGATGGGCCGCAAAATCGGACTTGGCGGCAGCGCGGTTACTGGCCCTACAGCTTCTTCGATTATCACGCTTTCAAACTGCTGCGTGCTTACCAGCGCCCCGTCAGCCCCGCCAATCGCAACCGGCGCAAGCGCATCCACGCCGCTACCCGTGGTCCGGCGGCCAATAGGCATGGTTGAGGCCAGTTCCGTAGCGCCGGCGAATATGGGATCGGTGGTGCCATCCGGTCGACCCAGCGGCAGTGGTGGCAGGCCGGGGGCAAGGGCCGCCGTCAGCGACCGTGTCGGCTGGATCGTTTCTGCTGTGACCGGCGCAACCAAGTCCTCGCGGAGATCCGCATCAAGACCACCCGCGGCCAGCGCCAGCACCGAGGCCGGAATACCTTCATCGTTCAGAGAGAGGGCCGAATCTTCCGCGCTGACCGGCTCACCGCCTTCAAAATTGTTGAACCCAACCGCGTTGAAGGCTGCGGCGATGATCATTTGCGAGGCGACGTCCTGGCTCTCGCCCAGCAGAACCCGAAGGACCGGCAGGTCAGTCTGCAGGGAAAGCGCTTCGACCGAGCACTGGTCACTTCGTCCCAAGGCATCAACCAAGGTCAAGGCAACCGGCAAATCATACTGCACCCCGGTCCGGATGATCCCTCGGGTCTGGATTGATCGGCGCGTTGCCGACGTTACCATCAACTCGATAAAAGCATTGTCGGCCAGGGGTTCATTCGACGGGACGAACAATTCGCGTGCCGGGCCGAGCGCGGACCGGTCAAAGCGGAATTTGCCATCACTGAACAGGTCCAGAACCGCGCGCTGCGTTGTATTGCGGCGCAAGACGATAACCGGCTTGGAGCCAGCGACGATGTAATCATGCACCGCAAAAGCCAGTGGCCGTTCCTCTTCCGCCCATTTGCAACCAGCGTTTGAGGACGGCGAGACAGTCATGATTTCGGGGTTAGCGCCCAGAATGGTGGTCTGGGTTTGCTCGTTGGACTGCATAACCACAAGCCGCCCACCAAAGGTGTTCAGCGTCGTAACCGCAGCATCAAAGCTGGTGTCGTCGTCGTCGTGCAGCAAAACCAGCGTTGGCCCGTCTGCCAGCACTTCAAGGCTGTAGAGGCGATAGGGCAAATTTCCTGCCCCGACAAACGTACGCAAACACGTTCCAACCGGCAGACGCGACAGATTTCGGGCCAGATCCCGATCCTGTGCCGAACTTGGAGCGTGGCAGATGCTGGGCTCGACAAAGCTGGAAACCGTACTGTCAGCCAACGGGTCTCGGATCACTTCGCGCGCTGACGTCTCCACTTCAACACCAGCGGCACTAACACCCCCTGTACTGCCAACTTGCGTGGTGGTTGTCGTGGTCCGAATGACAATCGGCTCATCATTAAGCTTGCCTTCCCGCATCGCTTCCTGGACCAGCGCGGCGATTTCCTCATCGGTCAGCAACGTGGCTGATGCCGGAACACTCCCGTTTGCTGTTGACGGCGTGGCGGGGGACTGCGTTGGCGCCGAACCTGATTCGGCCAGTGCTTCTTCTTGCTCCAGCGGCGTCTCCGTCACAGGCGCGGCATCGGTTTGAGTGCCCGTTTCAACGGCTTCGACGACTTTTGCCGGAGCGAGCGCTTCGTCTGGGTCAGCAGCGCCCGGCAGCTCTATTATCGGTTGAGTCTTGGCCAGTTCCAGCACAGCCACGTCCGGGGTTGCGAGTTTCAGCGAATCAATCGTTTCGCTAATGGAAGGCTCGGTTTGCCCGTTTGTGGTGGCCTCGGCCAAGTCAGAAGCCGGGGTTGTAATTTCCTCTTCCATGGCTGGCTCAGGCTCAGCCGCTGTCGCCACTTCAGGGGCGCTAAAAATCTGATCCAGCGCAGCACCGGCGAGAATGTCCATGGTTGATGGCGTCAGCAGGCCATTGCTGGCCAAGCCGTTCGCACTTTGGAACGCTTTGAGGGCATTGCGGGTTTGGCGGTCATAGCGGCCATCAACCTCACGCGAACCGGGCAAAGTGCCAACGGTCGCCAGTAAAGCCTGCACGGCACAAATCTGATTGATCCCGACAAAGGTTGGCAGGGCCGCCGCCGCCGCTGCGCGGTGATACTCCGAACTCAGCGGCACCCCTGAGCAGGAAGCCGCAAGCGCAAGATCAGCACGCGCAGGACCGGACAGAGCCAGCGTCATCGCGCCAGTCGCCGCCGCAGCAATCGCCAATCCTGATTTCATGTACCGCCGCATCTACTCTCCCACGTCCCTGCTCCGGATAAACTGAGACAAAAACCTCAAACTCTGCAAATTGATAAGGATCTTCATCCTTTGTGCAAACCAACGGTACCGTTTTGACAATGTCGTCTGGCGGAAATGTGGTTTCTCTGTCTTAAAAACTCGCATAATTGGGGGACACTATGGCATAAAAGACGCATGCCCGTTTGTGGACAACTTTAACCCCGTATTGATACAGCGCGTGTCCCTCACCCAATCACCTGTATTTTCAGGCTTGATTTCAGGGACTTGAATGGAATTTTCTATCGATGACTCTGCGATCCAGCCTCAGATTGACTGTTCGTTGGCTGATTCTCATAAGCTGCGGAGTCTTAGTTTGCCTCGCAATTTTTGTCGCATCTGCGCGGGCCGATTCCCCTATCCTCGAACCTATTTCTGACGATGAATTCCACCGTATTTTCGGTTGGAGTACCGATGAGACGCTGCTCGCCAGCCAAGTTGGCCCGGCTGCAGCGGCGCGGGCGCGGCGGAACCTGCGGGATTTGTTCACCGACAAAAGCGTTGCTGTGCTCCCCGAAAAGCGCCCCAACCCACCGCTTGAGGGGCGCGACGTGCTGCCCGATAGCTTTGCCCGAGTGGTCAAGCCAGCCCTCCCCGCCCCTCACCTGATCCTCGCAGGCTATGCGGGGCAGCCTGAGATGAGTGATTTGGGCTGTGCGGTCCGTGAGCACGACCAGCACAACCTTGCTTTTCGCTGTAATGCGCCGATCGCGCTGAATGTCCCCGGTGGCGGTTCTCCCTCGAAAACCTTCCTCAAGGAAATGGAGGCTGAAACCGGTTTTGACGTGGGCGATCATATCTGGCCGGGCGACAAGGACGCCCTGACCGGTGACCGCCTGTTGTCAGCGCGGGATATCGTCACCGGCATGCGATTTACCCTGCGCTATCTCGACCAGCGCGGCTTCACCATAGCCAAGGCTTCCTGCGCCAAGCTCAGCAAATGGCGATGGTCCTATGTCTGTCTGGACGACAGCAAGTGGGCGGCGCTGTCAGCGCGTGAAAAGTGCGAATACGTGGTCGAGAACATGCTCAGTGTGGAGGGCGGCACCACGAAGAAATGGTCCTTCGCCCCGATGCCCAGCCCCGACAGCGCCCAGGGCTCTCTGATTTCCTACGGCCTGACCGTCAACCCTCGGAACATCAATGATGCAGCTTCGCTGTGCGCCGAGGTGCGGGCGCAGGAGAAGGTGGATGACATGGTCGCCAAGCTGCTGAGCGGCGCCCCTGATAAACTCGGCCTCACAGCCCGGTCCGTCTCAGAGGCCAAAGGCGCAGCCTTGACCCTTGCTGCACAGATTAAGCATAAAGAGCTGATTGTTGCCCGGTTAAACGTGAACACCACTGTAGACCTTGCCGACCATCTGAGAGTGCTTGAAAAGCAGTGGCAGCAGCTGGGCGGCTCGCAGGTTTGCATCGAAACAGACTGCGCACGGGTGATCACAATGGCCCTGCCCCCGCTCCCGGATTATCGTCCGACTGAATACCCCAAACGCTAATTTCTGAGAGAACCAAAAGCGCCGTCCACCGCACTTGGACGTTCATTTGTAACAAATCTCGTATTTTCTCTTGACCAACACAGTCCATTCTCGATCTAAACGCGCGTAATGTATACAAAGCCTGGTGGAGCGAGCCCGCTCTGTGTTCGTTTTGATCAGAAGATGGTGGAGCGCATGTTGCCTACGTTTTTGCCCAATGGTCTGCTCCCCAGCGGTGTGCATCATTGCGACGTGGCGATTTTTGAGAAGACGTTTGTGTGGTCGGGGCAGCGGCGGCACATTTACTCGCACATGGTCGATGGCTTGGGCGTACTCTACGACTCTGGCTACCGTTTACTGATCATCGGGGGAGAATTCATCTCGACCCTAGAACATCCTTCTGAATTCAAGCTCCTTTACGATTGTGATTGCCTACCAATCGACAGTCTGGATGCACGGCTAAGTTATTTTGACCGCAATTCGCGCTTAATTTCGCTAAATCAGTGGGGCGGGCATTTTTTTCCGGCTTCATTTAGAGCAAAAGGTTCCGGTGCGACATGGTTGCACTATTTGTCATGTGATGCACCAGAAGGCTCTCGGGGGCTGGTTGCGTTGAGCTTAACGTGAGCCCCGTGCGGCGCGCCGGTACTAAAAGGGTTAAACCATGATCTACCCAGTGGAACAGCTTCCCCGGTTGGTCGAACAGATAACAACACTGGAGAACGGCCTTACAGCGTTCCGCCAGCAGAACAGTCCGATTGACCCCAATTACCAAAAGGAAAGCGAGGCGCTGATCTCTGAGATCGTGCGTCTGGAAGACCTGCTGTGCGACTGCGTTGAAGCCCACGGTGGCCCCACAAAAGACAGCTGGTCTAAAGATATCCGCGCGATCTACGCCCGTCGCACAGGTTGGAAGGGCTGAGTCAGCCCCTCGCCCCCAACGCCGGGCGTGCCAGCCCAGACGACGTCAACGCGTCAACCGATCCACTGCCGCCCATAGCGTAACCGCCGCACTTGCCAGCCCCAGAATGGCTGGACCTTCATCCAGCGCAGCCTCCCACGATCCGCCAATCAGCTGACGATTGTCGGCCCTGCGGCTAGCTTTGCGTAACTCAAAGGCGTCACCTTCAAAACCGCGCCCGAGGATGAGGAACTTGGGTGGCCGGTGCGGATCGTCGAAATCGCCCGCAACGAGGATGTGCGATACTTCCGCGCTGTCCCGGTCGATGAAGGTGGCGACGCTGCGCTGAATTTTTGTCAGCGACGCGCGCTCAGGACAATCAGCGAGGTTGGCGCTGCCCTCCGCACAGGGCCAGGCAGGCCCCATGGCCTCAGAACGCTGGCGCGCCAGTGTGTTCGACGCAACCTGTGAACTGCCAGCAAAACCCACGTTGGCGGACAGAACCTTTTGCAGCAGGTTGATCGGCATGAAGGCGTAGCAGTCGCCCAGCTCCTTCAGACAGACCTCTGAGCCCTGGTAGTTGGTGAAAAACTCCAGCTTCTCGACCTCACCGGACTTGCGCTTGAAAAAGATATGATGATCCCGAAAGTAGGCGAGGATCGGCGGGTCGATCCCCTCCGCCAGACCGCCAAAGCCTGCGACTGACCACGTCCGCATATCAACGCGGTCCACCTGCTTGCTCGACAGACTACGACTGTGCTGCTGCGCCCGGTCATCGGGCGTGCTGCAGGCTGTTAAGCAGACGACCGCTGCCGCCATCATCATCGTCAAAAGACCCATACGCATGTTCTGATCTCCCCATGTTTACGCATTATGCGAGATTACAAGGGAGTCTTAACGCGGGTAGAGCGGGTGAATCCACGGCGATGACGCGGCAAGCTTGTGATTCCTTGGGGTAACTTTTTGTCCGCTTAGTGGCGACTGTCGCTGGCAAGGATTTCCCGCGATCGCAGCAGCGCTTCACGGGTTATCTCTTCGGGGTAAATCAGCGCAAACCGCACGAAGGCCTGCCCCGGCATGGAACCATCAGGCATAGCGCGGGAGAGGATGGAACCGGGCAGCGTGCGTACGGCCTGTTCTTGCCAAAGGCGACGGGCAACCGCGTCGCCATCACCGCTTGAAACTGGTTGCCACAGCACGAACCCGGCTTCTGGTGCTCGAAACCCCGGCAGGTCTCCGAAGACTTCGCGGGCGATTTGGTTGATCGCGGCATAGCGCGCGCGAAATTTCTCGACGTGGGCCTCGTCTTGCCACAACTGAATTGCCGCTTCCTGCAAAGCGACGGGGGTCTGTGCGCCGCCATAAGCGCGCAGGAAATAGAGGTCTTCGAGCCGGTCAGCATCCCCGGCGATGAACCCTGAGCGCAGCCCCGGCAGGCCTGAGCGCTTTGACAGAGAATTGACCACCCAGACGTTATCCAGCGAACCGCCCAGATCCCGGCAGACGTCCATCGCCCCCTCAGGCTTGGTGTCAAAGTAAAGCTCGCTGTAGCACTCGTCCGATAGGTAGGTGAAATCGTGTTCTCGGGCGCGCAAAATCGCCGCTTTCATGAAGGCAGTGGAGAGCAATGTACCAGTGGGGTTGCCCGGATTGGTTGCAATCACCAGCGCCACGCGCGCCCAGTCATCCTCCGGCACCACCGACAAATCCGGTGCAAAATCCGTGGCGGCTGTGCAGGGGGCATAGATGATTTCAGCGCCTGAAGTCAGCGCCGCGCCGACATACACGTGATAGAGGGGGTTGGGAAGAACCACGACAGGCTGCAGGTGGCCCCTGCCCGCGCGCGCCAACTGGTCCTCTTTGCGCAGGACCGACGTCAGGATCGCCGTGTAAAGGCCTTCTTTGGTACCAAAAACCGGATGCACCTGCGCTTCAGTATCGAGCATGCCTTCGGGCAGGCTGTAGCGCCGGCGCAACCAATCAGCGATGGCAGCGCGCAGGCCGGGGCCTGCATTGACCGGCGGATATTTGCCCCAATCTTTGGGCTCTGCGGCGGCCAGCGCCTCTGTCACGGTTGCATAAGCCCCGAACTTAGGCTCACCAACGGACAGGTTCAAAGGCACCAAGGCGCTCTCGCACTCGCCCAAGACCCCGGCGACTTTCCGATACGGGTAGTCGCGCAGTTGTTCCAATCGGGTCCGGGTCATGGCAAAGGGCTCGTGACTTGTTGCAGGTAGGCAAGGTCGTCGCCTTCGAGGTCAGGACCAACTTCGGCGAGTACGCGGCCGTGGTAGGCGTCAATTTGATCAATTTCAACACGCGACAGCATGGAGACTTCGATCAGCGCCAGATCATAGGGCACCAACGTCAGGGTTTCAAAGGCAAGGAACCCGTCCTCACGCTCAATAACAAGCTCCACGTTCTCAATCCGAACCCCGCTTTCGCCTTCGCGGTAGATCCCCGGCTCATTCGACAGAAGCATCCCGGCGACCAGCGGCGCATCGTCGCCGCGCTTTGAGATGCGCTGTGGACCTTCATGGACGCTCAAATAGGAACCGATGCCATGGCCCGTGCCATGTTCGAAATCTATGCCTTCCGCCCACATGAATTGCCGCGCCAGCACGTCAAGTTGAATGCCTCGGGTTCCCTTGGGAAACACAGCCCGTTCCAGAGCCAGATGGCCTTGCAGGGTCAAGGTGTAATCCCGGCGCTGACGCTCGGTTGACTGCCCACCAATGGCCCACACGCGGGTGATATCGGTCGTGCCGTTGTAGTATTGTCCGCCGCTGTCCACCAACAGCATACCGCCGGGCGCCAGCGCGGCGTTGCTGTCTTCGTTGGCAGAATAGTGCCCCATGGCGGCGTTGCCGCGATACCCTGCGATGGTTCCAAAACTGGGCCCGTTCATGGGCACGGGATCAGGGTTTTGTTCGCGCAGTTCTCGTATTTTATCGATCACCGAGAGCTCGGTTTCCTGACCGATATCGCCGTGTTCGCTCAACCAGCGCGCAAACCGAATCACCGCTCTGGCGTCCCGGCGCTGTGCGTCTCTGGCGCCTTGCTGCTCAACCGGGTTTTTGGTTGCGCGCGGCTTAAGCACCGGATCAATGCTGTGACGGACTTCGCACCCGGCCTGAATGAGCGCGTTGAAAATTGCGGCGTTGCAAGTCCCGTAATCGAGCCCGACAGCGCCCTTGAGTTCAGCAAGTCGGTCCAGCATCTGATCAGGGTGAACCACGGCGACCTGATTGCCTAAGGCCTGATGCATGTCGTCTGACACGCGCTCGGGCGCGATAAACCAGTCCACGGCGCCGTCTGCATGCAGGGTGGCGAAGGACCGGGCAACCGGGAGACCGGCGATATCGTCAGCACGGGCATTGAGCAGCCACGCTATCGAGTCTGACTGGTTGAGAACCTGCGCCTGCAACCCACTATCGCGCAGGCCATTTGCCAGTTCAGCCCGCTTTGCCGTGCTGGCTTTGCCGGAATAGGCGATAGCATGGGGCACGGCCTGGGTTGCCGGCGGTTGGGGCTGGTCGCGCCAACAGGCATCGACCGGGTTTGTCTCAACTGGCTTCAGGGTCGCGCCCAGCGGCTTCAGCGCTTTGGTCCAGGCCTCGACACTGCGAATGGTCTGCATAGCGGCATCGTAACCAACCACATGACCCGCGCGAAAATAAT
>PAFB01000098.1 GCA_002700865.1 Rhodospirillaceae bacterium | reverse complement strand
GGCGCGCGCGACCCGCTCGGCATCCGCATCGCCCGTTCCCGCAGTTCAAGCAAAGAAGGGCTTTGGGTCGCCTGAACCTGTAACCAGACAATCGAGGCAAACAACAGGAGATACTGCAGGTTGCGCACCAGTCCTTGATAAAGCAGCTCAGCGCTGGCCGCCCCTAAGCCTGCCGCCGACACAATGGCGCCTACCCCAAGCGCGAACAGCACGGCGGAAGTCCAAACTTGCAGGGCCTTAACACGGGGAATTTCCAAGGCAATGAACCCGAGCATCAACAGCACACCCACCGCGGACGCTGTCGCATCAAGCGCTGTGTCATCAGCGGCGAGCAGGGCCAAAACAGCCGCAACACCGACACCAAAAAAGCTCAACCCGGATAGACGTGATCTCACGGCGCTACCTGACCCAACCCGCCGACTTGCATTTACCGAAGGTCAAAGGTCAGCCCGGCGTTGGCCTGCAAGCGGTCCAGCAGCGCTTCACCCAGCGCGGGCGCCGGTGTCCAGATACCGCCGGGCGTGTCGGAGCGATCCTTGATCAGACAAAGCGCCGCCTCAGCAATCATCTTTGAGGTCGAGCCATAGCCCGGATCGCGATCACCCTTGACCCCGGCTTTTACGGTTTGGCCATCGGCTGTTTTCCCGACGAACAGAACCTCGTAATGCCCGCTCTCGCGTTCTTCTTTGGAGGGGCCTTCAACGGGTTGCGGCGCGCTCTTCGACGTCATACCGCCACCGCTGGCCGCTACCTTTTGGGCAATCGCCTCGCCCTTCTCACCCGGTCCCGTGACGACCATTTCGTTGTAGGTGAAGTCCTCGCCATAAGCATGGCCCAGCAGCTTGTTCGAGCGGTGCACGTTTTTGGTGTTGATCGGAGCCATGAAGAATGGCGCGACCCATTGCCCGCCCAGAACATCGTCTTCGCGAGGCTTGGAGCTGGAAGGTTGCTTAGGCCCCTGGAAACCCTCGGTCAGGGCAAACGGGTTCTTCATGATCTCGATCAGCGCGGGGTTGTTCATCGCGGCGGCCATCGAAGCGCGGAAACTGGCGACCGTCCCGCCGGACGACGTCCCCTTCATCTGCAACACCCGGCCAGCAACTTGGGTGCACGGCTGTCCAAAGGTCTTCTGTGCTTCCTGCTGCAGGTAAAACACGCCCATCTCAAACGGGATTGAGTCAAACCCGCATGAAAACACAATCCGCGCCCCAGATTGCTGAGCCGTCGTGCTGTGCTGCGCGATCTTCTCCGCCATCCAGACCGGCTCACCGCACAGGTCAACATAGTCGGTGCCGGTACGGGCGCAGACCTCGATGACCTCATTGCCGTACAGCTGGTAAGGCCCCACAGTGCTGAGAATGACCTTGGCCTGAGCAGCGAGCGCCTCAAGCGCGGCGCGGTCCTCTGAGTCCGCGACAATCAAGGGCGTGTCCGCAGGTGCGCCGATTTCGTCCCGCACCGCTTCGAGCTTGTCGGCACTGCGTCCAGCCATAGCCCAGCGCAGGCCCGACGCCGAGGGATAGGTCAGGGCCAGATACTCCGCCACCAGTCGACCGGTAAACCCGGTTGCACCATAAACCGCGATGTCGATACTTTTGTCACTGTGTTGCGCCATGAGATCCTCGCTGAATAAAGCTGCCCATACTTTGCCGCGTGGTCCTGAGCTTGTCAGCCAGCAATGCCAAGACCCGAGCCATGCGGTCAGTCGCACTCACCAAAGCGATCAGGGCTGTGAGCCGAAAAGCTCAGAGAGTGAAACCAAAGGCATTGTCTCAGACCTTGAAACGGGCTTGAGTACTCAGGAACGATGATCGCATCTCGCCCAATCTTCATTCCGCGCGCAAAAAGAGAATTGTTTCATGCCCAACCCTATGTTCCGAGCCAGCCTGACTTTGATGATTGGCGGTGCGCTGTGGGGTCTGCTGTGGATTCCGTTGCGCGCGATAGAGGCGGTCGGTGTGGAAGGTGCTTGGGCCACGCTGGTGTTGTTTGTTGCACCCTCTGTGGTGCTGTTGCCTCTGTCGATTTACCGATGGCGCATCATTCGCCAACAGCTTGGAACCTTTCTCGCGGTCGCGTTGTTTTGCGGGGTTTCGTTCACGCTTTATGGAATGTCACTGCTGCTCACGGAGGTGAACCGAGCGATCCTCCTGTTCTACCTGACGCCGCTCTGGGGCACGCTGATCGGGGTGTTTTTCCTCTCGGAAAAACTGACCGTCCGGCGGGTGGTGGCGCTGGGACTGGGGCTGATCGGGTTGCTCGTGGTTCTTGATATCGGCGTTAAACTGCCGTGGCCGCGCAACGTGGGCGACTGGATGGGGCTTATCGCAGGCATGACGTGGGCCATCGGTTCAACGGTGTTGTTCCGCTCAGGCGGGGTCAAGGTGCTTGATCAGGCGTCGTCATTTGTCCTTGGCGGCGCGGTCTGTACGATCATTATTCTGGTTATCGCCGGGGGCAGCTTGGGAAGCGTACCAACACCCGAAGCCCTGGTCCGCAGCGTGCCGACATCGGTGCTGATGGCGCTGATTATTCCGCCCATCCTGATGATGACCATTTGGCCCATTACGTTGTTGGCGCCCGGACGGGCGGGAATTTTGCTGATGACCGAGGTCATTTTCGGGCTGGGATCTGCTTGGCTTATCGCCAACGAAGTTCTGGGCCCGCGCGAGTTGATTGGTGCTGCGCTTATTTTGAGCGCAACAGTAATCGAGATCAGCGCAAGCAACC
The DNA here is from genome assembly GCA_002700865.1 of Rhodospirillaceae bacterium. Lineage (GTDB taxonomy): Bacteria > Pseudomonadota > Alphaproteobacteria > UBA7985 > UBA7985 > UBA7985. The sequence continues at coordinate 5,759 of PAFB01000098.1, read as the reverse complement.
CAAGCCAAAAAGCCCAATCAAGCAACAGCCCGATCAGCAGTGCGGGGGGAAGCGCTGCCAAGCGCTCTACTGCTGACGACGACACGCCAGCAGCTCCTTAGCCAGTCCTTCCCCGAGGCCATTCGCAAGGAGCGGCCGACCCGCTGCTGCAAACCAATAAACCTGTTTTAGCGGCGCGGTGCAGGCTTGCAGGCAACCCGGTCTTCGCGCACCCAGCCGTACTGGATTCCGCCGTCAGGTTTACGCCAAGACACCTTCCAGAAGCCTTTGTAGTACGTGGTCACGTCAAAGGTCTTTGGGCCGCCGCCAACATAGTGCTTAGGGACCGTCGCGTTCATGCTTGCCTTGGAGAATACCGGCACTTTCTCACCATCAGCCGAAAAAGCACACCAGCAGGTTGGCAAGCCGCCGTTTGTCTGGATTGTCACCGCCCCGGAAGGACCTTGAGACGCCAGCTGCAAACTGGCCTGCACTGAGTTGCCCGCTGCGGTTTTGGTGACTGTGGTGCGGGTCTCTTCGTAATCATACAGGCTGATAATGCCCCCACCGGTGACGATGGTATTGCCCTCTACGGTGCCGCCACTGAACACGCTGCCCTCGACATAACGCCCTTGGACGAAAGTGCCATCGCTGAGGTAATAGCCATAGGTCGCCCCCGCCACGACTTTGCTGTCTTGCGTCAACCCATTAACAGCTGCGGCATTGCCAGCAAAGTTATAGTCGCCGGAATTCAGGTGTGTATGCGCGTCAGAAGACAGGCCGTCTTCCTGCCAGCTGGTGTAAGGATGGGCATGCACAACCCCGCCCAAAAACATAATGATCCCCGCTGCCCATGCGCAGCCGACCTGTGTCGCTCGTTTCATGGAATTTCGCCCTCACTTGTTATTTTTTATCGCCGCATAAGCACGCGCTTTTCGGCAGATATTATAAGTTTTACGCACGCTAAAACTGCGTATAAATTTATTCAAATACGATAAAATTATACGTGAACACGCCATATTTGCCCCCCGACGGAGCGGGCGAACCGTCGGTCCTCAATTCGCGATTCCTGCGATTTTGAGCCTCATCAAGGCTGGGAATGGAGACAAAATGATACTCAAAGGCGCATTTAAACCATTGCTCCGGCCTCACTCGGCTTAGGGATCGAACAGCAGGTTTTCCGGGGTGACAAAATGTTTCTCAGCGTATTTGACGTCTTCAAGATTGGGGTCGGTCCCAGCAGTTCCCATACCATGGGACCGATGGTAGCCGGCGGCGAGTTTCTGCAGCGCTTGCGGGAGGCGAACATCCGCCCCGCCCACCTGCGCGTCGGCTTGCACGGCTCTCTCGCCTTTACTGGCAAAGGGCACGCATCGGACCGCGCTGTCATCCTTGGTCTGGCAGGCTTTCTGCCCCACAGTTACGACCATGCAGCGGCAGAAGCGGCTTTGAGCGACATCAACCAGACCCGCCAGATTACGGTTCCGGGCCTGCCATCCATGATCTTCGACCCCGAAAACGACCTGCGCTTTGACTATGATCAGGTTCTGGTCGGTCACGCCAATGGCATGAAGTTCATTGCGCTGGATGAGCATGGCGCGGAGTTGCACCGTGAAATCTACTACAGCATCGGCGGCGGTTTCGTGGTGACAGCGGCTGAGTTGGAGCAGGTTGATGAGCAAAGAGAAGCAGCGATAGCCGTTGTGCCGTTTCCTTTTCGCAATGCGCAGGAAATGCTCGATATGGCCGACAGCAGCGGCAAATCCATCGCGCAGATGAAGCAAGCCAACGAACTCGCCTGCTGCACTTCGCCTGAGCAGTTCGACACTGATCTGCACCGTATTTGGACGGTGATGAAAGCGTGCATGACCCGCGGCTTGTCCGAAGATGGCGCACTGCCCGGCGGGCTTAACGTCAAGCGCCGCGCGCACGACATTCATCGTCAGCTGGTCGAAGAAATCGGCCAGAATGACCCGGCGCCGCATATCATCAACGACTGGATCAGCGTCTATGCCATGGCGGTGAATGAAGAAAACGCCGCCGGCGGACAGGTGGTGACGGCACCGACCAACGGTGCGGCGGGCGTCATCCCGGCGACGCTGATGTATTTCCTCGAACACGTTCCCCACGCCAGTGAAGACGACATACCAACCTTCCTCCTCACCGCTGCCGCTATCGGCGGGCTGATCAAGACCAACGCCAGCATCAGCGGCGCGGAAGTGGGCTGTCAGGGTGAAGTCGGTTCAGCCAGCGCCATGGCCGCAGCGGGCCTCTGCGCTGTTCTTGGCGGAACCCCGATGCAGGTGGAGAATGCAGCCGAAATCGCGTTGGAGCATCATCTGGGCATGACCTGCGACCCGGTTGGCGGTCTGGTGCAGGTGCCGTGCATCGAACGTAATGGTCTGGGCGCAATCAAGGCGGTCAGCGCGGCAAGTTTGAGCATGCGCGGCGACGGCACTCATTTTGTGAGCCTTGATAGCTGCGTGGAAACCATGCGGCAAACCGGGATCGACATGTCGGAAAAATACAAAGAGACCTCTCAGGGTGGTCTCGCGGTCAATGCGGTTGCCTGTTGAAGCCGACACAGGTCGGATCAAGGCAGTGGTCAAGCCTGGCATGGACAGCGCCGCCTGACCTTGCCAAGCTGTGCGCATGAGCAAACACTTTCTCATTATCGGCGGGGGCATAGTCGGCGCATCGCTGGCTTATCATCTGGCGCAGGCAAAGCAGCGGGTCACTGTGCTGGAACAGCACGCGGTGGCTTCTGGCGCGTCGTCGAAGTCGTTTGCCTGGCTCAATGCGAACTACCCCGATACGCCAGAGTACTTCGCCCTGCGCCTCGCCGCCCTCGCCCACTATCGCGCCCTCGCAGCGAGCCACGATTTATCAAGCCTGCTGCGGTTTGGTGGCTCGCTTTGGTGGGAGGATGAGGGCGAGGCCTTTGACGCGCACGCGGCTTTGCTGGCCCGGCACAACTATCGCAGTGAAGTCATCGACGCCCGCCGCTTCGCCCAACTCGCCCCAGCGGTAAAGAACCCACCCGAACGCAGTCTGCATGCTCCCGAGGAAGCGGGCGTTTATCTGGCTGGGATGACCCATTGGCTGCTCGCCGCTGCCAGTGCGCAAGGGGCGGTCGTGCAAACCGGGGCCGCTGTTGAGGCGCTTGAAATGCGCGGGCGCGGCGCGGTCGGCGCGCGTACGGCGCTGGAAGTGATCGCCGCAGACCACATCATCGTTGCAGCAGGGGTCCTGACCGCCGACCTGCTCGCGCCGCTGGGGTTCGATCTGCCGATGAACAACAATGCTGGTCTGGTCCTGCGCAGTGCGCCGCAAGACCCGTTGCTTGACCACGTAATCATGACGCCAGACGTGCATTTCCGCCAAGATCCTGACGGTTCGCTTCTGATGGGAGAGATCTTTTCCGGTGCCTTTGAACCGGGCCGGGACATTGATGCACTGCGCGCCAAAGTGGTGGACCGGGTCACCCGCCGCTTGGCAACGCCCAAGCCCATCAGCATCGCCCAAACCATGCTCGGCACCCGTCCCATGCCCGCCGATGGTATTCCCGCCGTTGGCTCGGTACCCGGGGTTGAGGGGCTTTCAGTCGCGGTCATGCACAGCGCGGCGACGCTGGGTCCGATGATTGGTCGCTTGCTGGGGGAGGAACTCATCAGCGGCGAGCCTGCACCCCTGTTGGCGACCTTCCGCCCCAACCGTTTTCTACCGCAGCAATAAAGTCCTCACTCATCCATCACAGGAGCGCATCGCGTGAAGCTAACGATCATAGGGTTCGGTGAAGCCGGGCAAGCCATCGCTGAAGGGCTGCGTGCGGAAAACGTCGCTGTGGACGTGAGTTGCTTCGACATCAAATCGAGCAATCCCGACGCCGCTGCGAACCTTGCCACTGCTGCGAAGCGGTTGGGCGTGCAGAATGCGCCGACACTGGATGCCGCTTTGCTCCGTGCCGAGGTCGTGTTTTCAACCGTGACCGCTGGCTCCGCCTTGGATGTCGCTGGAGCCGTGGCCGCGATTGACCGTGCGAAGCGTCCAACCCTGCGGGCATTTTTCGACATGAACTCGGTTGCGCCCTCAACCAAGCAAGCCGAAGCGGCGCTTTTGGAGGCGGCTGGGATCGCCTACGTCGATACCGCCGTAATGGCCCCCATTCACACGCGCTTGCACCGGACACCCATGCTGCTCGCCGGGCCGGGAGCCTCGCAGTGGTCAGGAACGCTAGCCGCTTGGGGGATGGATGCTACGCCGATAAAGATGGCCTGCGCTCACGCCTCGCGGCACTCAAGGCGAGCCGGGGGCAAGCAGCGGCATGACCACCAGCCACGCCTTTTCCACCCTTCACACCGGCAACATCGTCGCCTTTATCGGTGATATTTTTGAGCGGTGCGGTGATGAAGAATACCTCGGCGAACCCGTAACGATGGAACAGCACATGCTCCAGGGTGCGACCATCGCGGAGAACAGCGGAATGCCAGAGGACATCATTGTGGGCGCGCTGCTCCATGACATCGGACACTTCACCTCTGAGTTTGGTACCTTTTCCATGGCGGATACCGAGGACCGGTTTCATGAGGAGGCCGGCGCTGCGGTGCTGGCGCAGTTCTTTCCTTCTGTGATCGTCGATTGCGTCCGGTATCACGTCGCTGCCAAGCGCTACCTATGTGCCACCCGGCCAGAGTATTTTGAGCGGCTTTCTGAGGCCTCTGTGCACTCCCTCAATCTGCAAGGCGGCCCCATGAGTGCAGAAGAAGTTGCGGTCTTTGAGCAGAACCCTAACCTCGAAAAGATTGTGCAGGTTCGCTATCTCGATGAGGCGGGCAAAGACCCGCTGATGCAGACCCCGGATTTCTGGCACTTTGCCCCAATGGTGCAGCGGATCGTTGATCAGAACGCCGCCGCAGCCGACCGCTCAGCTTCGGCAACGGCGTCAAAACCATAAATCTCATCCAGCCGCCCGCGGGCCAAACCGGGCAGGAACCGACCGCCCAGCCAAAGCGTGCTGTAAGCACGGATTTGCTCGAAACCGCGCGGATGATGAAAGTCGCGGGCATTGCGCAAGGCGCGGTGTTGGATCGCGGTGGTACGAGGCTGGCGCAAGGCGGCGTAGCGCTGCAGCGCAGCGCTCAGCGGTGCCTGCTGCTCCACAGCCGCATCCGCCAGCCGGGCGACCGTCCAGGCGTCCTCTAACCCTTGACTGGCCCCTTGGGCAAAGGTTGGCAGCATGGGGTGGGCTGCGTCGCCAACAAGAGCCATGCTCCCGCTGACCCAATGGGCTGAAGGCGGACGATCAAAGAGCGTCCATTGGCTCAGTCCCTGCGAGCACTGGATCATCCGGGTTACGCTGGGGTGCCAGCCGATGAAGTCTTCCAGCGCGGCCTGCTGATCGCCCGGCGTGCGCCATGAGTCCAAAGCCTCGGGGTCTTCACTATCCCGCTCCACGACCCCAACGAAGTTCACCACCTGCCCTTTGGCAACATAATAGCTAACAAAATGCCGTCCCGGACCCGCCCAGACACAAGCAGTCGGCGGCGGGGCGTCACCGCCCAGGGCTGAGGCCGGAACCGTCCCGCGCCAGGCGATCATGCCGGTGTAGCGGGCGGGTTGAGGGCCGAAGGCAGCGCTGCGCAGGGTCGAGCGCAGGCCATCGGCGGCAATCACGACATCAGCCTCCAACCGCTCACCGCCCTGAACCAACAGACCCTTCCCCGCTGGCATCATCCCCTCGACCGTCGTTCCCAGCCGCACTGAACCCGGCGCCCGTGCCT
>PAFB01000097.1 GCA_002700865.1 Rhodospirillaceae bacterium | reverse complement strand
GCAGGGGTCTGCACACGAATTGTGGCCCTTAATAGATGAGAATGATGTCGAGATCGAGAACCTGAAGCGCTGTTCCACATCAAAACTCTCCTTACGGATTGGAATACCGTAATCGAGTGACAGCGGACCCAGCGGCGAATCCCAGGTTGCACCGATGCCAAAGGAAGCACGAACGCCCGCACTGTCATTGACTTCGATGTTGCCGATGTCCTGCCCAACGTCCCAAGCAGAACCAGCATCAAAGAAAAAGCGGCCTTTCACGCCCTGTTCAGCAACACCGGGCACCGGAAAGCGTAATTCCGCTGAAGTCCGCCAGAACTTCGAGGCCCCCAAGGCACCACCTGAAGCCGCGCGTGGCCCCAAACCGGAGGGAACAAACCCGCGGATGGTATCGCCACCGATAAAGAAACGGTCAGCCAGTAAGGTATCCTGACCCAGCCCTTCAATAAACCCACCCTCGGCTCGCGTGGCAACGGTGAAGGTCTCGCCCAGCGGCAAGTAATGCGTGGCTTCAGCCGTTGTCTTGGCATAGCGAACCGATCCGCCAATCCCTGCGAGGCTGTTCCGCATCACCAATAAGTACCCTTCCGACGGGTTAATCGCGACGTCGCGCTTGTCGTATCGAAGGGTATGGCGCAGCTCTGAGCGCACCGTAACGCCCGCTTGCTGCGTAATGAGCAAAGAGGCCAGGGGGTCGATATCCGTCACTTCCGTGCGGGTCAGCGCGTAGGTCCACGCCTGACTCAAGTGCTCAGAAAGCTTGTAACCAAGCGTCGCTTGTGCCCCGATTTCGCGTCGGTCGTAGACGCTGTTGACGTTGTTATCGGTGTAGAAAACTTCAGTTCCAGCGCTGATTTCACGCCCGAGGAAATAGGGCTCTGTGAAGCTGAACGACGCCTCCCGGTTATCAACACCGGCGTTGATATCCAGCGCGTATTTCTGTCCCCGCCCTCGGAAGTTCCGATCGGCGATCTTGAAATTACCGAGGATACCGGCGGTGTTCGAGTACGTACCGCCAAGCTGCAACTCGCCGGTGCGTTGTTCTTTGACGATGGTATTGACCGAGACTTGATCATCCGACGAGCCGGAATCTGGCACCAGTTCAACCGATGAGAAGAAGCCCAGACTCAACAAGCGCTCCTGTGAGCGTTGCAGCTTAGAGACGGAGAAAGCGTCGCCTTCAGACAGGCGGAATTCGCGACGAATGACGTCGTCAGCAGTCCGCTCGTTGCCCTCGATCGAAATGCGCTCCACGAACAAGCGCGGACCTTCTTCGATGGTGAAGGTCAGATCAACGACACCGCGCGACGGGTCGCTGTCTTCGGTGACCACAACGTCGACAAAGGGGAAGCCTTGGCTGGACACGCGCTCGATCATGTCTTCCCGCGTTTCTTCAACATCCAGCACGTCGTAGGTACGGCCTGTCCGGACTTTGAGCTGGTTTACCAGCCGCGAGGTATCCACGCCGGGTAAGTTATTGGCGATACGCACGCGACCAAAGCGGTAGCGCAGGCCTTCTTTGACGGTGAAGGTGATGATGAACCCGCGCTTCTCCGGGGTTTGCTCTGCCACTGCAGAAATCACTTCGAACTCAGCGTAACCGCGCGACTGGTAGTATTCGGTGAGGAAACGTCGATCGACGGCAATCCGGTCAGGGGCAAAGCCGTCGCCCTGCAACAGGGTCCGCAGCAGGTTCGTTTGCTTGGTCAAAATGGCTGACCGCAGTCGGCGATCAGTGAAGGCGGCGTTGCCGACAAAGTTGACCGCATCCACCCGCGTCCGCGCGCCTTCGTTTATCTCGAAGACCAGATTAGCCCGGTTGCCAGTCAGCGGAATGATCTTGGGCTCGATGATCACCAGCAAGCGTCCCTGACGCTCATAGTCCTGCTTCATCGATTGCACGTCGCGCGCAATCTTGGTTCGCGTGAGCACGGTTCTCGTGGCGGTATCAATGGTCCGGCGCAGTTCTGCGTCACTCAGGGCCTGATTGCCTTCAAAAGCGATCTGATTGATCAGCACGTTTTCGCGCACCTGAATAATCAGCGCCGTACCCTGCCGGTCGAGCCGGACATCCGCAAACTGCCCCGTCGCGTAGAGCGCCTTGAGCGCAGCATCCAATCTCAGAGGCTGGAAATCATCACCGACACGCACGGGCAGCAGGGTCAGGATTGTATTGGTTGAAAGCCGCTGGTTCCCTCGGACAACGATCTGGCTGATGACGCCTTCGCCGTAGACTTGTGGCGACAGGGGATCGAATTCGACGACGGAGGTCGCAGCGGCTTCGGCTTCAGCGCTGTCAGTTTCCGCACCGGCAACCGGCTGAGCCTGGGCAAGGTCTGCGGCCTCAGCCTGCGCCTGTTGCAACAGCGCAGAGGCCTGCTCCGGCGTTAATGGGATTTGTGCGCTGGCTTGGCCTGCCACCACCAGAAACAGGACTGCTGTCAGCGCGGTCGGGAACCGGGCTGTGAGCCTGTCAAACTGGCGGAACAAAACACGCATGCAAAGAACCCTTTTAGAACCGGGGAAGCCAGCCCGGAATCACCGTCCGGTTAGGCACCAAGTCTTGAAAAGTTACAAACACAAACTGCGCAATGATCAATCCCAGACCGATCATCAGCGCGACTTCCATAACCCGGTTGGGCAGCGGGCGCCTGAACACAGCCTCATAAGCCAGAAACACCAGATGCCCGCCATCCAAAACCGGGATGGGCAACAGGTTCATTAGGCCGATAATCATGTTGAGGAAAATCATCATCTGCAGAACGGTCCAAATACCGCTGCGGGAGGCTTCGGCTACGTGCTGCGATATACCAACGGGACCTTCCAGTTCAGTCAGGGGGCGGTTGCCGGTAATCACCTGGCTCATGCCTTGGAACACCATTGACGTGATCTGTACCTGATTACCCACAGCAGCACCCGCTGCGCCCACGATGCTGTAATCCTCCCGGACCACCTCATCCGTTGCGCGGATGCCCAGACGAAACACACGGACAGGCCCGGTGGCTGAGTCGATGTATTCTTCGTTTGGCTTAATGGTGACGTTAAACTGGCTACCATCCGGACGCTGTGCCTGCACCTCAATCACGCCGCCCGTATGCAGCGCCATAATCCGGGCAAGGTCGCCGAAGGTCTCCGTCTTTCGCCCGTTGACGGCAACGATCTCATCCCCCGCGACCAAAGCGGTTTGTGCCGCCGCGGAGTTCTCTGTGAACCCACCAATCTTCGCAGGCAGCGTTGCGCTGCCAAAGGTCATCGCCATGGCAAAAAGGATCAGGAAGGCAAAAATGAAGTTCGCGCACGGTCCGGCCAGAATGATCAAAGCCCGTTGCCACACGGGCCGGGAAGGAAAGCTTCCGCTTTCCTGTGCTTCGGGCGTATCGGGCATCAAGCCGCCGGCCATACGCACGTAACCGCCCAAAGGAAGCAGCGAAATTTTATACCGCGTACCGTTTTTCCCGTTCCAGCCGAACAACTCAGGCCCGAAACCAATGGAGAAGGTCAGCACCCGAACCCGGCACAGCCGAGCGACAATAAAGTGCCCCGCTTCGTGAACGGCAACGATGACCGTCAGTACCGCGAGGAAGGCGACGACGTTGTAGAGCAGAATGTCGGCAATAGACCCCATCTGTCGGTCGTATCTCCCGTGTCGTGGCCGCCCGCATCCGGGGCAGCTTGCAATGCATTACGCGACTGTTGCCGCAGATTTAAACCTCTTGACCGAAAAAATCGGCCAGAAATTGACCGTGTACGGTAACCAAGTGGATAGCAGGCTTCAAAGACGGCGTCGCGCAATCAAAAGCCGATAATGTGGATAAAGCCTTGCCGGTTTTATGCCAACACTTTCAGTGATTGGATTATTTGCACATATGAGTGATGACCGCGTGCGCCTTTGTCCGGCTCTCGGCATCAATCAGGGCAATATCTTCGAGGCTTTGGGGCTTTGGCGCGTCCGTCTGATCCAGAACGGCGGAAACCGCCTCCGCTATGCCACCAAAGGCAAAAGCTCCCTCCAAAAACCCGCTCACCGCGACTTCATTGGCGGCGTTCAGCGCAATCGGAAAAGCACCGCCTTCACGCATGGCCTGCTCTGCCAATGGCAAGCAGGGGAAACGGTCTCGATCCGGGGGCTCAAAAGTCAGGGCTCCGTACTGCGCCAAGTCCAAAGGCGGCACGGCGGTCTTTGTCCGCTTTGGCCAGCGAAGAGCGGCGGAAATGGGTGTTTGCATGTCCGGAACACCCAACTGAGCCAGTTGACCGCCATCGGCGTAAGCGACCAGAGAGTGCACAATCGACTGTGGGTGGACCACGACATCCAACCGATCCAGGGCTATGTCGAAAATTTGCTGCGCCTCAATCAGTTCCAGCCCCTTGTTCATCATCGAGGCTGAATCGATGGTCACTTTCGCGCCCATATCCCAGTTGGGATGCTTGAGCGCCTGTTCAGGGGTTGCTGCGCGGATCTCATCCTTTGACCAGGTTCGAAACGGCCCCCCAGATGCCGTCAGAATCAGCTGCGTGATCGCTTCACGATCCTGCCCCCATAGCGATTGAAACAAGGCAGCGTGCTCGGAATCCACGGGGATGAGCGTGCCGCCTCCTTCGGCAAGGGCGGATTTAACGAGGGCCCCGGCTGTGACCATCGCTTCCTTGTTGGCCAGCGCCAGATTGGCACCGGATCGGGCTGCGGCCAGCGTCGAACGCAAACCGGCATATCCCGTAATCGCACCGACGACGACATCAGCCCGGCGGATGGCGGCTTCAGCAACCGCCGCCGCGCCAGCAGCGACTTCGACTGTGGTGCCTGACAGGTGATCTTTCAGCGCGGCGTAGTGTCTTTCATCAGCGATGGCAGCGAACTCTGCCCCCGTGCGCCGGGCAATATCAGCCAGGCGCTCGACATTGCGCTGAGCGGCCAAGGCCACAACGGTGAACTGGTCGGGGTTATGATCCAGAACGCGCAGGGTCGACGTCCCAATGCTGCCGGTTGCACCGAGAATGGAAACGCGGGTTGGCTCGCTCATCGGTTAGTGCCACCCCATCCAGCAGAACACCGCCAGCGCCAGTGAAGTCAGCGTCATGCCGTCCATCCGGTCCATCACCCCGCCGTGCCCGGGAAGAAGTTTGCCTGCATCCTTTACGCCAAAGCGGCGCTTGACCATGCTTTCCATGAGGTCTGAAACCTGAGAGATCAGGGCGAAAAAGGGTGCTGCCAGAGCAAACTTCCAGGATGTTACCGGCGACCACGTGACCATAACCTGCGCCACCACGTACCCTGCTGCGACACCCATAAGCAGGCCGATCCAGGTTTTCTGTGGACTGATGATCGGCGCAAGCTTGGGGCCGCCGAGGTGCTTTCCGGCGAAATAGGCGGCGATGTCAGCGTTGATGACCAGCGACAGTCCAATAAACAGCACCCACGGGCCAACCCCACCAGCAACAAATAGCCACACCAGCAACGACCAGGGCACGCCGGCATAGATAATCCCCAGCGGAAGCCAAAGACGCTCCACCGGGTTGTTCCAGCACGCCAAAGCAGTGATGGCACACATCACGGCCATACCAACGGCGGCAACCTTAAAGGCACCGTGGCCTGTCGCAAAGACACCGAGTCCAACGCCGAACAGCATCAGAGCCGTGCCAATCGAAGGCCGTGTCGTGCCGCGGATGATCCCGCTCCACTCGTAGGCGATTACTATGGCGATAAACATGCCTGCGAATTGCACAAGTGGGGAACCAACTGCGAAGACCGTCAGACCAAAACCAGTCGCCGCCAGACCCGTGAGAACACGCGTCCTCAGACGATCGCTGGGTGCCGTATGAGCGACAGGCGGAATCTTTTCAGTCATTTCACGCCTTGTGTTCCTGCGCGCTCTAAAGAGCGGTCTGAGCCTTCAACCCACCAAAACGTCGCTCCCGGTCGGCAAATGCCATCAATGCGGTCGCGAGGTGCTCCGCTGTGTAGTCTGGCCATAGCACCGGGTCAAAATATAGTTCCGCATAGGCCGCTTGCCACAGCAAAAAATTCGACAATCTTTGCTCACCAGAGGTACGAATGATCAAATCTGGGTCAGGAAGGTCGGTTGTCTCCAGACCTTGAGCGACGGTTTCCACATCAATTTCATCAACCGACAAAGCCCCCGCCTTTACCCGAGCGGCAATATCACGGACCGATGAGAGGATTTCATGCCGCCCGCCGTAGGACAGAGCCACGCACAAAGTCATGCTGTCGTTGTCCGCCGTGATCGTTTCTGCATGGGTCAAAAGCGCCGAAATATCGGATGAAAAATCATCCTTGTTGCCGATGACCCGAATACGGATGTTGGCTTTGTGAAGCTCAGAGATTTCAGCGTTGAAGTAGGACTTGAGCAGCCCCATCAGGACGTCCACTTCGTCCGAGGGCCGCGCCCAGTTCTCCGTCGAGAAACCATAGATGGTCAGGTTGGTGATGCCGACCTCGTGGGCAGCCTTCACTAGCCGCTTCGTGGCTTCGACGCCCTGCTTGTGACCAAAGGTGCGGGGCATGCCTCGCGCTCTGGCCCAGCGGCCATTGCCATCCATGATCACCGCGAGATGCTGAGGAAGTTTGGTGCGATCAACTGATGCAAGCGTTAGCTTGGTCGTCATCCTTTTTTTCGTCCTTCTTCATCAACATACCGCCCGCCAGCGCGCGCTCCCGTGGGAGGGGCACCCGGGCGAGGCGAGTTCAGGCGTTAAACCTGCATAATTTCAGTTTGCTTGTCATTGAGCATGGTGTCGATCGTGCCGACGTGGCGATCCGTGAGCTTCTGCACTTCATCGTTCAGGTCGTGCATTTCATCTTTGGAAATGTCGCCGTCCTTCTCCATCTTCTTCGACTTATCCATCCCGTCACGGCGCACGTTACGCACCGCAACCCGAGCTGCCTCGGCATAGTTGCCGGCAACCTTGGTCAGTTCCTTGCGACGCTCTTCGTTCAAATCAGGGATCGGCACGCGGATCAGCGTGCCATCCGCCATGGGGTTCAGCCCCAGCCCGGATTCACGGATGGCGCGCTCAACCGCACCGGCCATGCTCTTGTCCCAGACCGAAACTGAAATCATGCGCGGTTCGGGAATCGAAATCGCGCCGACCTGATTGATCGGAACCGAGCTGCCGTAGGCTTCCACCATGACAGGCGCCAGCAACTCAGCCGACGCACGGCCCGTGCGCAGACCCTGCAACTCGGTCTTGAAGTTTTCGATTGCGCCAGTCATGCGCTTGTCGAGATCTTTCAGCAGATCTTCACTCATGAAATCGTGCTCCTGATAGAGGAAAACCAATGGTTGAGCTTTAAGGCAAGATTGCGCCGGACTTGACCATATTCTCTGTTCGTTGGGGTCTATTTACCAAGTATCGCCGGTTTTGTCAGGCCGTTGTTGACCCCCAAAACGCGGCACCAAGCCCTGCATTTAGGGTGTTCGGTCATCAACAATGGTAAACCGACCCTGCTGCTGAACAACCGCGGCCATGGAACCGATCTCGTTCAACGAAAACACCAAAATCGGGATGTGGTTTTCGCGGGCGAGTGATATGGCTGCGTGATCCATGACATTGAGATCTTCAGCAAGCACCTGATGGAAGGACAGCTGCTCGTAGCGGGTGGCATTCGGGTCTTTGGCGGGGTCAGCGTTGTAGACGCCATCAACCTTGGTCCCCTTGAGCAAGGCATCACAGTTCATCTCAGAGGCACGCAGGGCCGCTGCGGTGTCAGTGGTGAAGAACGGGTTGCCGGTTCCAGCTGCAAAAATGACAACCCGGCCCTTTTCCAAATGGCGCAGTGCCTTTTGACGGATAAATGGCTCGCAGACGTTGTTCATGGGGATTGCCGACATCACGCGGCATTCGACCCCTGTATCCTGAAGCGCAGACCGCATCGCGAGGGCGTTTATCACCGTAGCCAGCATGCCCATTTGGTCTGCGGTCGCCCGTTCCATACCTTCTGCAGCGCCCGAAACGCCACGGAAGATGTTGCCACCACCGACAACCAAACAGACTTGCGCGCCGAGCTTCATAACGCCTTTGATCTCATCGGCCACGCGGGCGACGTAGTTCGGGTCCAGCCCGTAACTGCGGTCTCCCATCAGAGCCTCTCCTGAAATCTTCAATAAGACGCGTCTGAAGACATGCGGATTTCCGTCTGGCATGGGGCCTACCTGTGCTTTGTCGTTATTCGTGCTGTTGTAGCCGAGGCCTTGGCGATATTAAAGCGCGATTCACAGGAAGGGTCCGCTGCCCCCGCTCCAGACCACAAAAAAGGGCCGCCGAAGCGACCCTGTTTGCAGAGAAAGAAATCTCAGCGCGCGGCTTAGCTTCCCGATACTGCTGCGGCAACTTCGGCGGCAAAGTCGCCCTCTTCCTTCTCGATCCCGTCGCCGAGTTCGAAGCGTATAAAGCCCTTCAGCGCAACATCAGCACCGATTTCCTTACCGAGGCTGGCGATAACGTCTTTCACCCGATTTTCACCATCAATAACGAAGACCTGCTCGGTCAGGACCACTTCTTCATAGTACTTCTGGATACGGCCAACGATCATCTTTTCGATAATGTTGTCAGGCTTACCGGACTCGCGCGCCTGCTCGGTCAAGACGTTCTTTTCACGCTCAAGAAGAGCGGGGTCGAGATCATCGACCGAGGTTGAAGCCGGATTGGTTGCTGCGACGTGCATGGCGATCTGCTTGGCCAGGCCTTCGAGCTTGGCTTTGTCGCCCGCGGACTCAAGCGCCACCAGAACGGCGATTTTGCCCATGGAAGGCGTCACGGCGTTATGCATGTAGCCCGTCACAACACCATCGGACACTTCCAGCATCGCAGTCCGGCGCAGGTTCATGTTCTCACCGATGGTCGCAACCTGATGCGTGACTTCATCGCCGACGTTCCGGCCTGTGCCTGGGTAATCCATGCCCAGCAACGTGTCGATATCGCCGCCTGCTTGCAGCGACAGACCAGCAATATCGCCAACCACTTTCTGGAAGGTTTCGTTGCGTGAAACGAAGTCGGTCTCTGAGTTCAACTCGATTACCGCGCCCTTTGCGCCGTCGGTTGCAAAGGATACCAAACCCTCAGCCGCAACACGGCTGGACTTCTTTGCAGCCTTGGAAAGGCCCTTCTGACGCAACCAGTCGATTGCTGCTTCGATGTCGCCATCGGACTCAACCAGTGCCTTTTTGCAGTCGAGCATGCCTGCGCCGGTGGTATCGCGCAGTTCTTTAACCATTGCGGCAGTTACGTTAGCCATAGCGGTGGTCCCTTGTCTTGGAGGAAAAAGCGCGACCCATGTCTGGGTGCGCCTGATGTAAATGGGAGTCGAAACGCCCTACCACAGCAGCAGAGCGTTTCAATTCTGTTATGACGGTAAAGCGGTTAAGCCTTAGCTTCTTCAGCAGGTGCTTCTTCAGCGGGCGCTTCTGCAGCTGGTGCTTCCTCTGCGGGTGCGGCCTTAGCCGCCTCTTCACTGGCTTCAGCTTCCACAACCACAGTCTCGACCGGCGCTTCCTCAGCCGCGCCCAGATCGGCACCACTCGCCGTAACTTCAACCTGCAGACCTTCAAGAACAGCGTCCGCCAGCAGATCACAGTACATGTCGATCGCACGCAGGGCATCGTCGTTGCCAGGCACCGGGAAGGTGATGTTGTCCGGGTTGGAGTTGGAATCGATCACGGCAACAACCGGAATGCCCAGTACCTTCGCTTCTGCGACAGCCAGATGCTCCTTGTTTGTGTCGAGCACAAAGATCAGATCCGGCAAACCACCCATATCGCGAATACCGTTGAGTGTGCGCATTAGTTTCGCGTGGTCGCGAGACATCATCAGCGCTTCTTTCTTGGACAACTTGGCCAAGTCTTCGGATTCCATCGTCGCTTCAATGTCACGCATCCGCTTGATGGACTGGGAGATGGTCTTCCAGTTTGTCAGCATCCCGCCAGGCCAACGGTGGTTCACGTAGTACTGACCACAGCGCTGTGCTGCTTCAGCAATCTTTTCCGACGCAGCGCGCTTGGTGCCAACGAACAGAATGCGACCACCCTTGGAAACGGTCGCTGTGACAGCTTCCAGAGCGCGGTAAAGCATGGGACGGGTTTGATCGAGGTCAATGATATGAACACCATTGCGCGCACCAAAGAGGAACGGAGCCATCTTCGGGTTCCAGCGGCGGGTGTTGTGACCAAAGTGTACGCCAGCTTCCATGAGCTGACGCAGCGTGAACGTAGGCGCT
>PAFB01000096.1 GCA_002700865.1 Rhodospirillaceae bacterium | reverse complement strand
GTGATCAATGATCAGACCAACGGCGACTACCCCGCCATCGCCCGAGACCGGATCTGGCAACTGAGCAGGAGTGTCGGAATTTTTGGTCCCTACGCATCGCTGGCGCAGCAGGAAGGCGACTTCACGCAGCTTTGCCTGGACTTCTCCGAGCCCATCGGCGCCTCCCACCGCGTGGATTACCGCGACCTGATCACCGTGACCCCCACGCCGTCGGTACAGCGTTTTGTCGTCAGAAACAGCGGTTATCGCCTGTGCATCGTCGGCACCGCTTTCGAGCAGTCATACGAAGTCGTCATCGCTGAGGGTTTGCGGAGCCGAGAGGGCGAGCGGTTGCGTGAAAGTGTGGTCATGACCCTGACCACACCGGGCCGAAAAGCCGAAATCCGTATGCCCGGCCAAGGCTACACCCTGCCCGCCAGCGGCGCGCAGCTGGTTCCGGTTGAAACGGTCAATGTCGAAGACGTGCTGGTCGGCCTCTACCACCTCGAAGAACGCAACATTAATCAGGTCCTGCGCCGTGGGGTGCTGTCCCACAGCGCTTCAGACTTGAGCGGCCGCGGCAACGTCTATGATTACGTCGAGGACCGGATGGGCGGGTTCCGCGATAAAGTAAGGCCAGTGTTCAACGGCACGCTTTCTGTAGAAATGCTCAAACATCAGCGCCGGCGCGACGGTATTTCCATCACCGATATGCTGGACGGCCCGGCGGAGCGTGGGCTGTACCTGATGACGTTGAAACAGGATCAGAACAGCAACGTCGAGGCGATCAAGTGGATCATGGTCAGCGACCTTGCGCTCACCACCGTAGACACGCCAGAGGGCCTGTTTATCAACGCGATCAATACGGAAACGGGCGCGCCCGTGCTTGAAGGCGTGGATGTGCAACTGGTCACTCGCGGCAACCGCGCTCTGCAGCCCGTTAACACCGAAAACGCTGCGACCGCCTTTTTCGCGGCACCGCAGTTGAACGGTAAGGACGCCAACGAGCCGCTGTACCTCTACGCCAGTCACCCGGTCTTGGGTGATGCCTTCCTGTCGCTGGGACGGGCGCCCATTGAAATTGAAACCCTGCCCGGCCTGATGCCGCTGAACACCGAGGCGCTTGAGCTTTGGGCAAAGGCGGACCGAGGCCAGTATCGCGAGGGCGAGACGGCGCGTGTTGTGGGTTTGCTGCGACCAACTCGGCGCAACGACCCTGACGTTCTGCTGCCCAAGACCTTGCTTGCCCGAGTGGTGAACCCCAGCGGCGAAGTCGTCCATCAATACGATATCAGCCTCGCAACGGGACTGGGCTTTGAAACGGAAGTGTCGCTGCCACTGGGCGCGCGTCAGGGGCGATGGTCGCTTGATCTGACGCTGGGCCGCGGGATGCCTGTGCTGCGGTCCGTGCCGCTGCGGGTCACTGAGTTTGTGCCGCCCTCGGTTGAAATTGAACTGGAGCCGGTTGCTGCAGTGACCTTGGACGGCAGCGACCAAATTGAGGTGCAGGTCGATTATCTGTACGGCGCTCCCGCCCGAAACCTAAGGGTTGCTGTCAGTAGCCGCCTCATGCCCCGAACAACGCTCAAGGGCTTTCAAATTGGCCTCGAACAGGAAGAATTCATCTATGCGCGACCCTTTGATCTCAGCGGCACCACGGATGAAACAGGTCGAGTGATCTTTGAGGTTCCTGCCTTTGCCGTGCCCGACCAAACCCTGCTGGCCGATGTCGTAATTGAAGCGGTGGTCACGGACGCAGCCGGGCGACAGGAACGCACCAGCACCACTGCCCCCCTTGCAGATGACCGAATCCTGATCGGCCTCAGCGCAGACTTTGACAGCAGCGATCCGGTTGCCGAAGGCAGCGAAGTGAGCTTTACCGCCGCCGCCCTGACCAGCGATGGTACCATCACCGCAACTCAAGCGGACTGGGTGCTTTACCGCGAAATCTATGACTACAACTGGTACTTTGACGGCGGTCGCTGGAACTACGAAAGCACCTACATTGACCTGCCGGTTGCCGAAGGCTCTTTGGCTTTGGAGGGCGAGACGGGCCTGAACGTTGATGTGGATTGGGGCGCGTATCGGCTGGAAATTGTCAGCGCCTCCGGCCTAAGCGCGACGTCATTGCGGTTCAACGCTGGCTGGCGAGCACTGCCGCAACGGGACCGGGCACCGGGGCGTCTGGGCGTCACCCTCGCCAACGACCGCCCCAACCCCGGCGACACCGTTGACGTCCTCATCGACGCTCCACACGCGGGCGCTGGACTGGCCTACCTGGTTGGATCGGAAACCAAGGTGATCGATCTTGGCGCTCTGGCAGAGGGGGCCAACCAGCTGTCCCTCGACATTCCCAAAAGCTGGGCTGACGTCGAAGGTGTTTGGCTGTTGCCGGTGGTGTACAGCACAGGCGCAGTTGGCGTTGATCAACTGCCCAGCCGCGCTGTTGGCGCTGCTTTCATCGGCTTTGACCAAAGCCGCGTCCTGCTCGACGTTGCAACAACGACCGAGCCCACGGCCAGACCGCGAAGCACGCTGTCGGTACCCGTTTCCGTTGGTGCCATGGCCCCCGGAGAGCAAGGCTATGCGCTGGCCTGGCTGGTGGACGACGGGGTTCTGTCGGCGACCGGGTACACGCCCCCTAATCCAGCCGCGCACTTCCTGAGCGCCTATGCCCTACCAGCAGACTTGCGAGACACCTTTGCGTCGATGATCGCCTCCGCTGGTCTGGAAGCAGCCCCGCTGAAGCAAGGCTATGACGGTATGTTTGCGAGTGCGATGCGGGCGATGTCGGCAGACGCCGAAATTCTTTCCCTGTCGGTCGGGCTCACGACGCGGATCAAGGAGACCCTCGCGCTAAGCTCAGCGATTGTGCCGCTGAATGCACAGGGCGAAGCGGAGCTGTCGGTGGCGTTGCCAGACTTTGCAGGCCGTGGCCGATTGATGACGCTGGCATGGACCGATCAAGGCCGCATGGGCGCGCAATCTGAAACCATCCGCGTATTTGACCCAATCGTCGCAGACCTGTTCCTCCCCCGCTTCCTCGCACCCGGGGACGAAGTGGACGTGAAACTGACCCTGACCAACATGAAAGACACCACAGCCGCCGCTTCCACCACAACTTCAGCGACCGTGTCACTGGATTTGGGCGCAGGGCTCAGCCTGGTCGAAGGCGCGTCGCAGATGACCTTGGCGCTGCAAGCCGGCAAGCCGCAGACTGTCACACTGCGACTGGGTGCGCAGGAACTTACAGGGCCAACCCATATTCGCGTGCAGATCAAAGATGGCGAAGAAACCCTGACCCGGACATTTCCCATTGAAGTTCGATCAGCCACTGCCCGTGAAGTGGCGCGGGATTCCTTCATCGTCGATGCAGGGGCGGCGTGGACGCTCGACCCCGCCTTGCTCGCCGAACTTGACCATAGCGCCATTCGCATGAGCATAGCGCCAATCAACGCGATCAACGCCAACATGATGGCGCAAAGCCTCAGCGATTATCCCTTCCGTTGCTCTGAACAAACCAGCTCACGCGCCTTTGGCCTCCTGTTGGGGGACAACCTCGGCGCTTCACAGGCTTGGCGGGAAACTGAAGTGAATCGCGCGCTTGTTCGGTTGCAGAACCGGCGCAGTGCTAACGGATTGATCAGTCTGTGGTCATCCTATGGCCGAGGTGACCTGTTCCTCCACGCCTACGCCAGCGATTTATTGGCATTGGCTGAAGCCAAAGGCATCGAGGGAGCCGCCCAGATGCGCGCTGCCTTTGACCAAGGTCTCGCCCGTAACTTGGAACGCGCGGAAGATCCCTATTACAGTTTTGACGTAAGTCTGCGCACCAAAGCCTATGGCCTCGCCATACTGGCCCGTTCCGGAAAGGCCGATATCGCAGCCCAGCGCTTGCTGTTCGACGAACTGGTAAGCAC
The DNA here is from genome assembly GCA_002700865.1 of Rhodospirillaceae bacterium. Classification (GTDB taxonomy): domain Bacteria; phylum Pseudomonadota; class Alphaproteobacteria; order UBA7985; family UBA7985; genus UBA7985. Next base: position 8,401 of record PAFB01000096.1, on the reverse strand, counting down.
GCCGGGTGAAACCTTTGCCAAGGCAGCTCTCGCGGTTGCGGCTGATGCCGTGGGGGATGCCGCGGACCGGGACGCCCTGCTTGATGCGCTGGTGCAGACACCTGCGACCATCGAGTTCGGTACGATCGCTGATTACGGCACGGGTTTCCGCGACCAGATTGCCGCGCTGGCTTTGCTGGCAGAGGCCGACCTGATCAGCGCAGGCTCAGGTCAGTCCGTGCTCGAAGCCCGCTTGCCAACCCTTGCGCGTACCTTGGCAGAACGTACACTGACGACGCAGGAGCAAGCCTGGGCGCTGCGCCTGTCACAGCATCTGGGCGAAGGCACGCTGGCCTTTACCGACCTGTCAGGAGAGCCAGGCGACACGCCGGTGTCGCAAAGCCTCACGCCGGGCGACTTTAACGGCGAAAACACCATCACCAACACGGGCGAAGACCCTATGCTGGTCTCGATCTGGCAGGCAGGTTCCCCCCTCGACGTTTCGAGCATCGTTGCTGACGGCATTACCATCGAGCGTTACATGCGCGATCTCGATACGCTGCTGCCCGTTGACAACCCCGCCCCCGGACAGCGCCTGCTGGTCAGTCTCGTCGGCACCGCGTTTTCCGAAGAAGCCCTCGATTACGTGATTGCCGATTTGCTGCCCGCAGGCTTTGAGGTTGAAGAAACCGGCCTGCCGTCGTCAGTCCTGACGATAGGCGGAACGGTGGGACAGTGCCCGCAAGGCAAAAATGCCCTCGCCCCGGCGGTTTGTGACCTCAACGGCGAGTCAGCCTTCCAGCAGTCGGGCGCTGAATACGCCGAAGCGCGGGCTGACCGCGTGCTGTTCGGGTTCAGAAATGGCGCCGGCAGCTTTGCCCACCACTACGTCGTCCGGCGCACACAGCCCGGTAGCGTCATCCAGCCAGGGGCCTACATCGAAGCCATGTACGCTCCGGACATTCGCGCGCGATCAGCGGCACGGCAGCGGCGCTAAACCCAGCGCGGAGGTTGGTCGCGATGCGCTCGCTTCACTGGATTGTGCAATGGACGCCGTTCTGGATCGCCCTGTTGATCCTCGGCGCTATTACGGCGGCAGACAGACTGTTTCCCCCGCCGTTGGCGCGCGCGCTGGATCTCAGCCCCACGATGCTGGATGCGGATGGACGTCTTCTGCGAGCGGGGACTTCGCCGGGGGGATATTGGCGGCTGGCGACCGAACTGGGCGACGTGGACAGCCATTACGTTCAGGCACTGCTGGACTTTGAGGATCGGCGGTTTTACCGGCATGACGGGGTGGATTACCGCGGCATGGCCCGGGCCATCATCACCTCTGCCCAAGCCCGGCGGCTTGTTTCTGGCGGCTCGACCCTGAGCATGCAAACCGCGCGCTTGCTGGAACCGCGCCCAAAGCGCACCGTGGGGGCCAAAGTGATGGAGATCCTCCGGGCCTGGCAGTTGGAACGGCGCTACACCAAAGCCGAAATCCTCGATTTCTACCTCAACACCGCGCCCTTCGGCGGCAATATCGAAGGCGCTGGTGCGGCAGCGTGGCGGTATTTTGGCAAAAAGCCTGCGGACCTGACTTGGGCCGAAAGCGCGCTGCTCGTTGCCCTGCCGCAAAGCCCCGCGAGGCGACGCCCTGACCGCTTCCCCGAACGCGCCGAAGCTGCACGAAACCGCGTACTCGACGTTCTTGTGCGCCGCGACCTGATCACGGCAGAGCAAGCCGCCCGCGGCAAGCGTGAGCCCGTGCCAACCGCACGCCAAACCATGCCCTTCTTCGCACCAACGCTGGCAGAAAGACTCTGGCTTGATGCCCCGACAGCGCGCGTTCAAACCACGATCCACGGCCCGACACAGGCGCAATTAGAGGCCGTTCTTGATCGCCACGTCAGCAGCTACCACAAGTCCATCAACGGCGCGCTTCTTGTCCTTGATGCTCAGTCCAGCGCTGTCCGGGCAAGGGTAGGATCTTCGGGGTATTTCGAAGAACGCGCCGGGGCAACCATTGACCTGACCCGCGCTTTGCGTTCACCCGGCTCAGCCTTGAAGCCAGCGATCTACGCCTTGGCTTTTGACGCGGGTCAAGCCCATCCGGGAACGTGGCTTCCCGATGATCGGCGCAACTTTGCAGGCTACCAACCTGAGAATTTCACCGATACGCGCCAAGGGCGTGTGCAAGCCTATGATGCCCTGCAACAGTCCCTGAACCCGCCAGCGATTGCCTTGCTCAACGAATACGGCGCCGAACGCGCGCTGGAAGCGCTGCTGCGCGCGGGTGCCGCTCCGCCGTTTCCGGGGGAGCCGGGAACTGTGGGGCTGTCGCTCGTGCTGGGTGGGGTCAGCGTAACCATGGAAAATCTGGCTCAGCTTTACACCGCTTTCGCCACCGATGGCCGGATCAGGCCACTGTGCGAAACCCTCCAAGAATGCGCCAACAGCAAACCCCGCGCGTTTGTCGGCAAACAGACTGCCGATCAAATCACAGCCGTTTTGAGCCACACCCCCAATCCAACTCCCTTCAATCATGGTCTGGCACCTCGACTGGCTTACAAAACCGGCACGTCCGCCCGAAGCCGGGACGCCTGGGCGGTGGGGTATGACGGCGCACACATCATTGCGGTTTGGCTGGGGCGTCCAGACAACCAGCCAACCGAAGCCTTGGTCGGCATTGTGGATGCAGCGCCCCTACTGTTCGCCGCCTTCGAAGCCCTGCCCGACAGCAAGCCCCTGTCGCTCCCTTCTGGCAGTCTGTCCCGTATGCTCGACGACACACCGCTGGCTCTGGTCAATCATGCCGGTCTTAACCCCGATGACCCCGACCCCTTTCGCTTGACCTTTCCAACCGATGGTGCGGTCATGCCGCTCAAGCCGGACCGGGGAATTGCACTGAAGCTCAGCGGCGGCCAACGCCCGTTTCGCCTGTTTGTCGATGGTACGCCAAGGGTGCAAACCATTGGCCGGCAGATCACGTGGATTCCCAGCAGTCCGGGCTTCTTTGATCTCGCTGTACTGGATCGGGATGGAAACCGCGTTTCAGCACAGATTGAAATCACCGCAGGGTTTGGCAATTCCGTTCAGAGCCGCTAAGCAACGAGCATGATTGCAACGCCGCCGCCTCACCTTCTGAACACACCGCGCCTGTATCTGCGCGCGCTGGGACCAGCCGACATTGACGTCGTCATGCCGCTTCGCAGCGATCCAGCCGCCATGGAACGGATGCTCGAAGGCGTACAGGATCGCCGCGCAGCCCTTGAAACGCTCAAGAATTTTGAGGCGTTTTGGACCACGCAAGGGATCGGCATGTTTGGGGTGTTCACCCGCGACGAAGACCGCTTTATTGGCGAAGCCGGCGTGATGATGCGGCCGGATGGTCTGGGACTGGCTTTACGCTACAGCTTCCTGCCAGCGGCACGCGGTCGTGGCTACGCGCGGGAGGCCGTGATGGCGATCATCGATCATGCCCTCCGCGAACCCGAAGGCTTGCCCCGGCTGGTGGCGGTTCTCAGCGATGATAACAAATCCAGTCAGGCCCTCGCCGAGGACTTGGGATTTACGCTGGAACAAAGCTTCTACCGCGGCCGTCGGAAGATGCTCGTGTACGGGTTGTCAGCCTCATTCTGGCGAGCCCGCCAGAAGCTGGCGGATTATCTGGTTACGGTCAAAGCCAGCCTGTCAAAGTGACCCTCGACGGCCCGGTCGCGTGCCAACCGGGGCAAACGGGTCCAACCCCTGTTCCCTTTCCCGTCGCCAGCCGGAATCACGCGCCAGGGGTTGAAGCCTCAACCTCGCGCAGGAAGGCGCGCATGCCGCGTTCTTCTGCGCTGGCCAAAGCTGACTGCAAATCGCCGTCCCGGTGCGAAAGCGACACGGGCACTTCGATTTTCAGGCTCTCCTGCCCGTCGGGGGCAAGAATATCGATCACCGCGGCAATCCGTCGGCCCTCGACCCGCGCCCACACGGCAGCTGGCGTGTGACAGCCAAATCCCAGCTCGCGCGCGAAAAAACGCTCAACCACGGCCAGCCGCCGGTCAAGCGCGCTGGTCAGAACCCCCTCTTCAACCGGCAGATCCTCCATCTCGCGGCATTCCAGCGCCAATTGACCTTGGCCAGTCGCCGGGGTGAACTCTTTGGGGTCGAGGTCGAAGTCTCGCAGGGGATCAAACAAACGAGCACGCTTCAGACCCGCTTTAGCCAGCACAACAGCATCAAAGGTCCCGTCAATCTGCTTGGTCAGACGCGTGGTGATATTTCCGCGCAAGGGTCGGATATCCAGATCCGGACGCCGCCGCTTGAGCTGCGCAACCCGGCGCGGGCTCCCGGTCCCCACAACCGCCCCCTCGCGCAATTCGTCGAGCGGACAGCCAACCAAAACGTCACAAACGTCTTCACGGGGCGGAAAATACTGCTTGAGGCCTTCGGTCGGTCGGCTTGCCATGTCCTTGTAGGAATGCACCGCCGCGTCGATACGGCCATCAAGAATAGCGGCCTGCAGCTCAGCGACAAAAACACCGGTTCCCCCAAAGCTGGCCAGCGGAGAAGTCTGGTCCCGGTCACCGGTTGTTTCAATGATCACGCGTTCGACTTTGCGTGTGGGATCGATGCGGCGAATTTCGCCCAGGGCCCAGTCTGTTTGGGCCAAGGCCAAGACTGAACCACGCGTGCCAATCCTTAAATCAGAATTCTTCAAGTCGAGCCCCGCCAAATCAATAGAAGTTGTCGCAATTTATTTATATTCAAGCTGAACCGCATCCGCAAGCCGAAGCCTTCAACCGTGACACCCATGCCTGAAACTGTCATTCTCGCAAACCAGAAATTTTTAGTTCAGCGGGAGAAATGAACTTATGAAACTGCTGCGTTTCGGACCGGTGGGCGAAGAAAAGCCCGGCCTTTTGGACGAGCATGGTCAAATTCGTGATCTTTCAGGGGTTGTTGCAGACATAAACGCTGAGGCACTTTCTCCTAAAGGACTGGCGCAATTAGCGGCGCTCGATGCGGCCACTCTGCCAGCGGTCAACGAACCTGTGCGGGTAGGCGCGCCCATCCCGCGCCCGGGAAAGTTTATCGGCATTGGCCTGAACTACGCCGACCATGCCGAAGAAGCCGGGTTGCCGATACCTGATCAGCCTATCGTGTTCTACAAAGCGGCCTCCTGCATCAGCGGGCCAAACGATGACATTCTGCATCCGCGCGGTTCAGATCGTCTGGATTACGAAGTGGAATTCGCCTTTGTGATCGGTACGGGCGGGCGCTATATCAGTCGCGAGGACGCTTGGGACCACATTGCCGGCTACACGCTGGTCAACGATATATCCGAGCGCACCTTTCAGATGGATCGGGGCGGGCTTTGGAGTAAGGGCAAGTCCTTTGATACCTTTGGCCCGACTGGCCCCTATCTTGTGACCCGGGATGAGATCCCTGCCCCCCAAAACCACCCCCTGAAGGCGACGGTCAATGGGGAGGTTCGGCAGGATGGCACCACGGAAACAATGATTTTTGACATCCCGAGCATCATCGAGCACCTCTCGCTCTACCAAACCCTTGAACCGGGTGATTTGGTTTGCACCGGCACACCGCCCGGCGTGGGCATGGGGCTCCGTCCTCCGCAGTATCTCGTCCCCGGAGACCAGATCGAGCTTTCCAGCCCGGTGTTGGGTACTCAATCCATGCAGGTAATCAAAGACCCTCTCGCCTAGCCTTTCGACTTAGGGGTAAAGCCTGCATCCGGCACCTTAGTTTTGGGCTGGTCTGGGGTTAACTGAGCTTGACTGAATTGGGACGGGCTGAACTGGGCTGGGTTCTGGGCTGAGTTGGTGCAGTTGGCGTTGGTGGTCCAGGATACGCGCGCGGATCGCAGCGCTACACTCGCGCCGCCAAAACAAGCGTCCGGTCTGAACCAACCAAGACAGCCGCTGAAACCCTGTTTGGCCTATCGGTCGGGCGCCTATGTTTTTGATGTTTTTGGCCCTATGCGGCGCAAAGGCGACGAGCATGGTTTTCTCCTATTTCGGTGAAACGGGTTTGCGGGTGACACTGACCGAGCAGCGACCGCAGACTTTATGAGATCAGGCCCTTTAAGCCCCGCAGGCCGGGTTAAGTGGCCCTCACTTACGGGCAGCTTTTCGACCTGCCCTTGGATACTGCGCCAGCGGGGTCCCTCCCAAAACCCCGCCGGCGCGCAGGCCGCAGGCTCTGCAAAGCCTGCGCCTTGTCGCCTTAAAACCTGCTAAAGCAGCGACAGCTGATCGCCGGCGCGCTGTGGTGGGCTGAACAAGGATGTTTCCAGCGGCCGCAAATGCTCGGAAAGCCCATTGCGCGCGCAGGCCACTTCGAAGCGCTGTCGAAGGATATGCGCCAAAGGCCCGGTTCCGCGCATGCGGTCGCCAAAGGTCGCGCGATAGATTTGACCACCATGCATCGACGTCACCTGCTTCATGATCCGTTTGGCTCTGTCCGGGAAATTAGCCTCCAACCAGTCGATAAAGACGTCCTTAACCTCCAGCGGCAGACGCAGCGGGATCATCGACGCCGCTCGCGCGCCGCGCTGACGGGCTGCAGACAAGATGCTTTCCAACTCACAATCATTCAGCCCCGGGATCATCGGAGAAGCCATAACCCGCACAGGAATGCCTGCCTTTGACAGGTGCCCAATAGCATCCAACCGCCGCTCAGGGGTGGAGCACCGTGGTTCCATCAGTCTTGAAAGTCCGGAATCCAGCGTCGTTATCGACAAACCAACCTGCACCAGCCCCCGCTTCGCCATATCGGTAAGCCGGTCCACGTCTCGTAAAATGCCCGCAGACTTGGTCACAATGGTCACGGGGTGGTTACACCGGTCCAAGACAGCCAATATCATGCTGGTCAACTTCAGCTCTCGTTCGATGGGTTGATAAGGGTCAGTATTGGTCCCCAGTGCGATTGGTGCGACCTCGTACCCGGGCTTACGCAAAGCATCCTCAAGCAGACGCGCCACGTCATACTTGGCGAACAGCTTGGTTTCGAAATCCAAACCAGCAGAAAGCCCCATGAAAGTGTGAGTGGGTCGGGCGTAGCAATACGTGCAGCCGTGTTCGCAACCGCGATAGGGGTTCACTGAGCGGTCAAAACCCAGATCCGGCGATTCATTGAAGGTTAGAACCGACCGCGCCTGATCTTCCGATACCGTTGTTGGGCGTTGCACAAGGTCCTCGAACCGGGTCTGGCCGCTGCCCCAACCATCGTCAAAGGCCACCTGCTCGGTTAGCTCAAAGCGTCCTTTGGGACCTTCCGCCGTCCCCCGCCCCTTGCGATACCCTTTGGCCTTGGCGGCCTCGGCATGGGCGCGGTCGATGCGGTGCCGGTACCGGTCCGCCTGAGTTGATTTCATCGCCACCGTGCTGGCACAAGGGATGGCCTGGGTTCCAGCCCGTACAGGCGCAACCGCCGTTCTGGCCACCTCTGATATTTCCCGCTGTTTCATGAAGCCTCACAGAATGGTCTTCTTTTGTTCTCACTAAGGCTTATAATGAGAACAAAAGTGAACATCAAGAGAAAAATGAAAGCACGTCAGCGCCTTAGTTTGGGCGTTGCAAGGGGAAAACGCGGTCGACGACCGTATAATCTGCATAACCCAACCGTGCGAGGATCTTGGCCGCGGCGGTATCGAAGCGACCGTTCACCACAAATTCATCCTGAATGAAGGCGCTGCTTACAGTCGCGATCACCATTGAGTTGTGGCGTCCTTCGATGGAGGATTTCAGCGGCACAAACTGGTCAACCTTGCACTCCAGTGCAGCAACCGCCTCCGCGACGCGGGGTGCCTTCACCGTTTGGCTTGCCGCCTTTGTCACCCCGGCCAGGTCGAATTCATCGACCCCCGCCTCCACTGTCGCAGCGCTGCGGTTCATAGCGTCGGCGAGGTCTTCGCCAACGAGGTTCCAAACAAACTCCCCGGACGCGACCGCATTGAAAAAGCTGTCCTTATGGCCCGAGGTGGCGAACATCACCATAAAGGGCGCGTCGGCGATCAGGTTGAAAAAGCTGTAGGGTGCAAGATTGCAAATGCCGGTGGCGGAAACAGTCGAAATCCACCCAATCGGGCGCGGGGCGACCATGGCCTTGATTGGATTGTAAGCCAATTCCGGCGCCTTGCCGTTGGGATCAAAGTACATAGCAACAACCACCTTCGCCGCAGTTTCCAGTATCGATCTAAACCAAGACGGGCACAGCAGCCAACGGGGAATGCCAAAAGGCAACATTCAGCCCCTCACCCTGCCCTCGCTATCGCCATGCGTAAACGGCTTTAAGTATGCGTAAATCGCATACTGATAGTGCTTTCAGCCCTTTTCCTGACTACCTTTGCACTAAACGCAAGACTGCTTGCCGGTAACTGGGCTTTTTCAACGTATTCCGGCGCGATAGATCTTCGCCATCAACGGCG
>PAFB01000095.1 GCA_002700865.1 Rhodospirillaceae bacterium | reverse complement strand
GTTTGCCGCCGCACCGGGCTACCTGAATTCGCCCGTGCTCAACACCTACACCAATCCCGGCGTCGCAGGGTCTCGCAGTCCAGCGGTTACCAAGACGATTCAGGGTGGTTTGGAAGGGGTTGGCCGGTTCTTTGATCAGAACGGCTACACGCTCGACAAAATGCGTGTCGGCTCGCCGGTTCCACCGGTCTTTGCCCGCCGCTTGCCGAACAATATGAACAACAGCGTGCCGATGAACAAAGACGTGTTCCTGCGCCTCATGCTGCCTCTGTCGATCAAGATCAACGAGGAAATTGCCGCTGAGCGCGCCACCATCGAACGCAGTGGTTACAGCGGCCCCATTTCCGGCGCGCCCGCAGCCGTGCAGTCCATTGCCGCGAAATATGACATTCAGAGCAATACCACCAACCTGTTGCAGCGCGTGGACGTGCTGCCGGTCAGCCTGATGCTCGCGCAGGCTGGTTTGGAAAGTGGTTGGGGGACATCGCGCTATGTGCAGCAGGGTAACGCGCTCTATGGTCAGCGGGTCTGGGACCCCAGTCAGCCGGGCATCACGCCGAGCGGTCGCGACGCCGACCAGAACCATCGGGTCCGAACCTTTACCTCGCTGGAAGAGTCAGTCCGCAGCTACGCCAAGAACCTGAACACCAATGCTGCCTATCTGGAAATGCGCCGCACGCGTGCCAACTTCCGCCGGTCTGGTCGTATGCCCTCTGCGCGGGATTTGATCGCTCATCTGAGCAGCTACAGCGAAGATCCGGGGTACTACTCGGCGACCATCAACACGCTGGTTCTGGATAACCGGCTGACCGACTTTGATCGCTCCCGGCTTTCTAACGGCCAGCCGATGAACCTCTATCTGTAGTATGCTGTCGCTGGCCTTCGAGTGCGCGGGGCAGGGTTTGAGCGCCGCGCTGGCCCAAGACGGCGAACTGATCGACACGACCGCACTCGCTATGGACCGCGGTCAACCCGCCGCCCTGCTTCCGGCCTTGCACGACCTTCTCGACCGCCGCGGCCTGACCGGCGCGGATGTGCAGCGGGTCGGTTGCACGCTCGGGCCGGGCGGCTTTACCGGTATCCGGCTTGGATTGTCCGCCGCGCTGGGTTTGGCACGCTCAAGCGGAGCGGCGTTCTATGGTTTCAACGCCTTTGATGTCTTTGCCCTTGCAGAGAGCGACTGCAGGGGTTTGTGCATCGCGCTGGAAAGCCGCCGCACCGAGATCTTTGCCCGCATTTATGACGACAGCGGAAACAAGCTCGCCCTGAATGATGCCGTCATGGCACCCCAGCAGGTGCAGGCGCAGTTCAGGTTTTCGCGGGTGATCGGCTCAGCGGCGTCAAAAATCCGGGCGGAGGCGGTGGACGCTGAGCCTGACATGGCGGTTCTGGCGCGCTTCATGTCCGCGACGACACAGGGCTCTCCTCTCTTGGATCAAGCCCGCGACAAGACCGCGCCACTCTACTTACGCGCACCAGAAATTGGCGGCCCAGCGCGGCCATGAGCCTGCTTGAGCTGACACCCCATCACGCCGGGGCGATGGCAACCGTCCACGAACAGTGTTTTGTGACAGCGTGGGGAGAGAACGACTTTCGTGTCTTTCTGAAATTGCCGACCTACCGCGCCTTTGGCTGGGTGGGACAAGAAAACGAGCTGCAAGCATTCATGTTGCTGAACGTCATTGCGCCAGAATTGGAATTATCTACCATTTGCGTAAATCCCAAGTTTACTCGTAAAGGCATTGCCTTCGCGATGCTCACAGAAGCACTGAAAAAATTTGATACTTTTGAGCTATGCTTTCTTGAAGTCTCAGAGATCAATTCGGCAGCTATTGCACTATATTCAAAAACTGGGTTTCTACGGACAGGCATTCGCAAAAATTACTACAAGTCGGCGTCAGGGGGCTCCGAAAACGCAATTCTTATGAGCTATCCATTAAAATAGTGGCTTATAAATACAAATCTCAGCGCGTAACTCTGAAAATCCAAGCAATTCAAGCCAATAAATCGACTTCTTTGCTGCATTCGGACTTGGAAAATATCTAGTTGAGGTATAAGTGAACAATTGCAAATTGCGCTTGTGAATAATCAGTACTCACCTAGAAGGAATACGTGGTTGAAGGATAACGCCAACTCCGAGCTTTTGACGCTCACCGCAGACATTGTTGCTGCACATGTATCGAATAATTCAGTAGCTGTAGGCGATCTTCCGCGGATGATTGCTGATGTCTATTCCACCCTTGCTTCTGTAGATGCACCAGCAGTCGAAGAAGAAGACGAGTTGGTGCCGGCCGTTGCTATTCGCTCATCTGTTAAGCCGGACTACATTGTTTGTCTCGAAGACGGAAAGAAGCTGAAAATGCTGAAACGTCATTTGAAAACGGCCTACGACATGACACCGGAAGAGTACCGCCAGCGCTGGGGCCTGCCGTCGGATTACCCCATGGTTGCGCCAAACTACGCCGCTCAGCGGTCAAAATTGGCCAAGGAAATCGGATTGGGCACACGCCGCAGCAGCGACTAAAGCTTTTCTGATCAGTCATCGAAGCGGTCGCGGGTCTGATGCCCTGCGACCGTTTTTGTTTTTCAGCACCCCATCGATGATGATAGTTAGCAACCATGACTGAGACTTCCCAAAAGCGCGTTTTCATCCGCACCTATGGTTGCCAGATGAACGTCTACGATTCCGAACGGATGGCCGAAAGCCTGAATAAGGCCGGTTACACCACCGCCAGCAGCGCTGATGAGGCTGATCTGGTGGTCCTGAACACCTGCCATATCCGCGAAAAGGCGGCAGAAAAGGTCTATTCCGAAGTGGGCCGGATGCGCATGCTGCGTGAGCAATCCGGGCGAGACGTGAAAATCGCCGTCACAGGCTGTGTCGCGCAGGCTGAGGGTGCCGAAATCCAGCGCCGGGCCCCGGCTGTTGATCTGGTTGTCGGACCGCAATCCTATCATCGTCTGCCTGAGTTGGTGGACCGGGTTGAGCGTGGTGAGCGGTCGATTGTGGACACGGACTTTCCGACTGAATCCAAGTTCGATCACCTGCCTGAAGAACGCAGCGCCGCCACCGGCGCTTCGGCATTCCTGACGGTCCAGGAAGGCTGTGACAAATTCTGTTCGTTTTGTGTGGTGCCCTACACGCGCGGTGCCGAGGAATCCCGGCCTGTTGCGTCGGTGCTGGCCGAGGCCGAGCGATTGGCGGGACAGGGCGTGCGCGAAATCACCCTGCTGGGCCAAAACGTCAACGCCTACCATGGCGAGGCGCCCAACGGCGGTTCCGGTACGTGGAACCTCGCAGGCTTGCTTCGTGCACTGGGCGACATTGACGGGCTGGAACGCTTACGCTTTACCACGTCCCACCCCAAGGACATGGACGAAGACCTCTACCAGGCCTTCGCCGACAATCCCAAGCTGATGCCCTACCTGCATTTGCCCGTTCAATCCGGCTCAGACCCCATTCTCAAGGCTATGAACCGCTCCCATACAGCCGCAGAGTACCTCGCCATCATCGAAAGGCTCCGCTCGATCCGCCCCGATATGGCGATTAGCGGCGATTTCATTGTCGGTTTCCCCGGTGAGAGCGACCAGGACTTCGCCGACACGCTCAAAATCATCACGCAGGTCAATTACGCACAGGCCTATTCCTTCAAGTACAGCCCGCGTCCGGGCACGCCCGCGGCCAACGTGGAATTTCACGTGCCTGAAGAGGTGAAGTCCAAGCGGCTTGAGGCGGTTCAGCACCTGCTCAATGAACAGCAGCTTGCCTTTAACCTCGGCTGTGTGGGCCGGACGCTGTCCATTCTGCTCGAACGCAGTGGCAAGGAAGACGGGCAGTTGATCGGGCGCAGTCCTTACATGCAGTCGGTCCATGTCATGGCGCCGCAACATCGCTTAGGTCAGATGGTAGACGTTGAAATCCTGTCCGCGGGCGCCAACTCACTCAAGGGCCGGATCATTATGGCCCAGCAGGCCGCCTAACTGATGAAAGCCAAAGCTCCATGACCCAAGCAACATCGCATGCCTTCCAATTTGCAGACGCAAGATTGGCACTGGACGTTTGCGGGGTTGGGGATGCGAACTTGGCGTTGATCGAAGAACGCTTGAGCTTGGACATCGCCAACCGTTCCGATGAAATCGTGCTGCATGGGGAGACAGAGTCGGTCGAACTGGGCTTTGCCGTGCTGGAAAGCCTCTACGACCGCGCCCGACGGGGTTTGATTGTGGAGCCTGCTGACGTCGAAGCTGCCATCCGCATGGGCCGTCACCATGTCGAACAGAACGGCGCGGACAAGGACTTGTTCCAAGGCCAGCCCGCCGCCAATACCGTCGCTATCACCACCCGCAAAAAGTCGATTTCGCCGCGCTCACCGGGGCAGGCCGATTATCTGGTTGCGATGCGCGATCATGAGCTGACTTTTGGTGTCGGTCCCGCGGGCACAGGAAAAACCTATCTGGCAGCGGCCATGGCCATTTCGCACCTGCTGGAAGGCAAAGTCCGCCGGCTGATCCTGTCACGGCCCGCTGTTGAAGCCGGTGAGCGACTGGGGTTCTTGCCCGGTGACATGAAGGAAAAAGTCGATCCCTACCTGCGCCCCCTGTACGACGCGCTTTACGACATGTTGCCGCGCGATCAGGTGGAAAAACGGATTGAGGCCGGGTCTATTGAGATCGCACCGCTGGCTTTCATGCGGGGGCGAACGCTGTCAGAGGCCTTTGTAATTCTCGACGAAGCGCAAAACACCACAGCGGCGCAAATGAAAATGTTCCTGACCCGCCTGGGCGAAGGCTCGCGCATGGTGGTCAATGGGGACCTGAGCCAGGTTGACTTGCCACGCGGGGTGAAAAGCGGCCTGCGTGATGCTCTGGACACCTTGCGCGGGGTTGAGGGTGTGGCCGTGAAGCGATTCAACGCCGATGATGTCGTCCGTCATCCGCTGGTGGGCCGAATTATTAAGGCCTACGACGCCGCGCCCAAGCCTGAAGCCGAGGCCTACAAAACCAATGCGGATCAGGAATGAGACCGGAACTGATCCTCGATGTTCCGGCCGCTTGGCCCGCCTTTTCCGATGACGACCTCGTGACCCTGACTGACCGCGCCGTCACAGCGGCCTTTCACGTCGGCTTGGAGAGCGCTGGGTTTGATCATTGGGAAGCCGATGCTGCCCTGTCGGTCGCCTTTCTCGACGATACCCGGGTCGCCCGGTTAAATGCTGACTTCCGCGCGAAGCCCGAGCCGACAAATGTGCTGTCGTGGCCGAGTTTTGAGGGCCATGACCCTGAAGACATCATGGAGCAGGGCCAAGCCGACGGATCGGCGGTGTACTGGGGTGATTTGGCTCTGGCGGGTGAAACTGTCTTCCGAGAAGCTCTGGCACAGGAAAAGGCCCCAGATGCCCACCTTAGCCACCTGATAATTCACGGGGTTTTGCATTTGCTGGGTTTTGACCATATTGAAGAGGATCAAGCCGAGTTGATGGAAGGTCTGGAAAGGCTGGCTATGCGAGACCTCGGTTACCCTGACCCTTACGGAGAAAGCGCGGAGTAAACAGAGCACCACGGATCAAATTCAAAGCGGCCTCGACCCCTTCCGGGACGGCCCCCGCAATTTTGCCTCAGTGTGCAGACACTCTCAAACCCGCAATGACAACGTCCGCCGACCCCTCCCCTTCGAGTTCCGAACCCTCCCAACCCGCCGGTGTGCGTGGTCGGGTGAGCGCAGGCTTTGCTGCGCTGTTGAGACTTGTCCGCACTCCGCGCAGTGACCGGGACGCGATCGAGACCATTCTTGAGTCTCAGGATCACGATGAAAGCAGCGGCTTTGGTGCTGATGAGCGCAAGATGTTGTCCAATATCCTGCAGCTCAAAGACCGCACGGTGGAAGACGTACTCGTCCCCCGCGCCGAAATCATCGCTGTTGAGGTGGATGCTTCCATCGATGATGTTATCGAAGTCGCCGCTGCCGAAGGGCATTCGCGTTTGCCAGTCTACGGTGAGGACAAGGACGATATCCGCGGGCTGGTCCACATCAAAGACCTGCTGGCCGCCAAAGCACGCGGGTCAAATGAAGGCCTGCGCTCGATCCTCCGACCACCGATTTTCGTCGCCCCGTCAATGCCCGTTCTCGACATGTTGCTCGATATGCGCACCAAGCGCCGACACATGGCCTTTGTGGTCGATGAACACGGCGGTATCGACGGCCTGCTGACCATCGAAGACCTGGTCGAAGAGATCGTCGGTGACATTCAGGACGAGCACGACGAAGACAACGGCAGCATCCTTGCCATCGGTGACAATGAATTCGAAGCGCACGCGCGGTTGGAGCTGACGGAGCTAGAATACCGCATTGGCGCATTTTTGACCGATGAAGACCGTGAGGAAGACTTTGATACGCTGGGCGGACTGGTGTTCTCACTTGCGGGTCGCGTGCCGATCCGGGGTGAGGTTTTGATCCACGATTCGGGGTGGCGGTTCATGGTGATGGACGCCGACCCCCGGCGCATTCGTCGGGTGCATATCGAGCCGGCCACCAACCCCCTGAGACGCCGCCGCAGACTGGCTGTTGCGTCCGGTGAAGCGGGCGAAGCTTCGGCTGAATCTTCAGGCGAGGCTTTGGATGATTCTTTGGGCAGCACTGACAAAACCGGTGAGTCCGGCGAGCCGCTTGCGCACGCTGCGGACCGCTGAGCGCCGGGACACTTGACCCCATGGACCGCTTTGCGCGCGTACGCACAGGTCCGGGTGCGCTACTACTGTTTATCCTCGGATTGACGACTGCCTTGGCGCAACCGCCGCTGTGGGTTTTGCCCGTGCTCTGGATCGCCTATCCCCTCGCCCTACCGCTGATCCTCAGTCGAACCGGCTGGCGAGCGGCGCTGGCCTTCGTGTTTATGTTCTGGTGGGGGCAGATTGTCGGGGGCATGTACTGGCTGGGTTGGGTCGTTGCTGTTGATCTGGCTACCTATTGGTGGGTAACGCCCTTTGCCGTCCTGGGTCTGCCAGCGTTTTTGGCGCTGGTGCAGAGCCCCTGGTGGCTGGCAGGCTGGTTTGTTGCGGGTCGGCTGAAGCTGGGTCTGACCAGTGCGCTGCTGATCTTTGCGGCGATGGCGATGGGCGCAGAAGGGTTTCGCGGCTGGGTGATGACCGGGCTGCCCTGGGGCCCCCTGGGTACCGTATGGGGTTTCCATCCCCTGACCATGCAGCTATCGGCGTGGATTGGGGTCTTTGGTCTGACCGCGCTGACAACGCTGAGCGCCAGCGGCCCGGCTTTGCTCGCCCAACGCCGACCGGCGCAGGCTTTGGCTGTGACCACTCTGCCCCTGATCCTGCTGCTGGGCTTTGGCCTGTGGCGCCTGAATGCTATCGGCGCAGAGTCGGCCGGCTCCACCGACACCGTCGTGCGGCTGGTCCAGCCGGGTACAAACACCCTGATGAGATTGGATGATGCCGCCAAACAGCAGCGGGTGCGCGATCTCAAGTCCATGACTTTCAGCGGCGATAACACGCACGACGTGGCGATCTGGTCCGAGACGTCGATCCAGTTCTTCATCGACTATTTCCCCGAGGAGCTCGACTGGGTGATCAGGGATCTGCCCGATGACAGCCTGATTATCACTGGCGGTCTGGGGGCCTCACCCGGCGACAACCCGATACCGACCAACACGGCCTATGTGCTGAACGAAGGCGGCATTCTCGACCGACATGACAAAGCCCATCTGGTCCCCTTTGGCGAGTACAAACCCTGGTTTGTCCGCTGGATACCGGTCGCAACGTTCTCAGCCGGTTCATTCTGGGAAGGACCGGGGCTGAGCACCTGGACCATACCCGGCCTGCCGCCGGTCTCACCGCTGATCTGCTACGAAATGATTTTCCCGGGCAAAGTCATCAAACCCGGTGAACCAAGACCAGAGTGGATGGTGAATATTTCCAACGATGGCTGGTACGGCAACACGTCCGGCCCGCGCCAGCACTTCATTTTCGCCCGCTTCCGCGCTGTTGAAGAGGGCCTGCCCATGGTCAGGGTCGGCGGAACAGGCATTTCCGGCGTGATCGATGCCGCTGGACGGGTCAGACACCGGATTGGTTACGGGGCAACTGAGGTCGTGAATCTGCCTTTGCCTGTAAACCTCCCAGAAACGCCGTTTAGCATGAATTCGCGCATAAGTTTTTGGCTGACTATTTGTGGGATACTTCTTTTTAGTGTGTTTGCACGACTCCGATCAAATATTGGATATTACTGGGCACGTCGTTAGATTTTATTTGATGTAATATTGAAGCATATGTACCTAATGAAGCTGATTAATCCATCTTTACAAAGGTTCGAATCAGCTTGTCAGAATCGGCGCCACGCAAACGGGGTAGACCCTCCACCGCTTTGGGTTTGGGCAATCCAATCGATGTCCACGTTGGAAAACGTATAAAAACACGGCGTTTAGTTCGCGGTTGGACGCAGGAAGAACTTGCCAAGTCTGTGGATCTATCGTTTCAGCAGGTTCAAAAATACGAGCGCGGCTCCAATCGCGTTTCCGCGGGCCGCCTCTACGAACTGGCCAAAGCCCTGAATGTGCCAATCCAGTACTTCTTCGATGAATACCATGAAGAAAGCTGCGAAAGTGCCTCCGGCGCACCCATAGGACTCAAAGAAGAAAGCGTCGATTTTGAAGGCGTTGATCGCATGGGCGATTCTCAACTCAGCGAATTGGTACGCGCCTTCATCAAAATTGACGACATCAAGCTCCGCCGCGCGATTTTGCAGATGGTGCTTGCGGTCGACTACACCATTTCCGAACCGCCCCTGTAAGAGCGGTATAGCGTCCGCCGTGACGCGCTAAGCCTTGACCTGTGGTTCTGCTTTGGGCAGATCGGGGCCATGTCGAAACCACCCTCCGCCACTGAATTTCAGCCCTATCGCGGCAAAGACACGACTGCCAAGGACGGAATTCGTACCTTGTGGGGGCGGCTGTCGGGTCGTCCTCTGAAGCCCAAAATGGCACGGATGATGACCGAGGTGCTGCCCGAGCTGGCCTGTGTCCCCAATGACGATGGCACGATTGATCTGCCGTCCCTGTTTGATGATGGCGGTGGCGCGCTGCCCAAGCGGCTTTGGCTGGAAGTGGGGATTGGTGCGGGGGAGCATCTGGCCTGGCAGGCGGCAACCAACCCCGACGTGCGTCTGATCGGCGCTGAGTTCTTCCTCAATGGCGTCGCCTCAGCGGTTCGGCACCTGCACGATCAGGCCCTGAGCAACGTTCGGATTCTGCACGGTGACGGTCGCGTGCTGGTCGAAGGCGTCCCGGAAGCCAGCGTCGAGCGGGCCTTTATCCTGCATCCCGACCCTTGGCCGAAAAAGCGCCATTGGGACCGTCGTATCATCCAGCCGGCGATGATGGATGCTCTGGCCCGCGCCCTTCGTCCCGGCGGTGAGTTGCGGCTGGCGACCGACCACGCCGACTACCAACCCTGGATGGCCCGGATTGCCCTGGCGCACCCTAAATTTCGCTGGACAGCGGCGGGCGCGGACGATTGGCGGCGGCGGGCGGCTGACTGGCCTCAAACCCGCTATGAGGCTAAAGCAGTGAGGGAAGGACGTAAGCCTTTGTATTTAAGTCTTGAGCGCGTGCCCGATTGAGCCTATGTAAGCGGTGTTGGCCCGTGAATGTCTCTTTGAGTTTCATGTGACGCCCTTGGAAACAAGCGGGCCATCGGCTCGCTTTTTTGTTTTCTACCACCCCACCTTACTTGCTGAAACTGCACTCGAATGATGGAACGCCTTGAGCGCCCTGTTGGTCCTTTGGCCCGGATTGAAGACGATATTGTTTCCATGTTGGAAGCCATGGGTTTTGATCTGGTGCGTCTGTTGCTGATCGGGTCGCAGAACCCGCGCCTGCAACTGATTGCAGAGCCAACCAACGGCG
>PAFB01000094.1 GCA_002700865.1 Rhodospirillaceae bacterium | reverse complement strand
GGCCATGCTCAGGCAGGAGGGTTACAGGCTTCCTGATGATTTCATCGAGCAGATGTACGCCACCTCTGAAAAAGCCTTTGAAACCGAATTGGAGCCAGTTTACGGCGTGCGTGCAGTGGTTGAAGCGCTGGTGCGCCGGTCTGTGTCTGTCGCCGTCGCCTCGAATGCGCCCCGGTTTAACGTGCTCAAAAACCTACGCACAACCGGCTACGAGGACCTGCTGCCGCCAGAGGTCTGCTTTTCGGGTCTGGATGTCGCCCGCCCAAAGCCTGCGCCTGATTTGCACCAACACATCCTGCAGCACTTTCACCGCCAGCCAGACCGCGCAGTGGTCATCGAAGATTCGCCGACAGGCGCGCAAGGGGCGTGCGCGGCAGGGGTGGCCTTTATCGGGGTGCTCTATGCAGTTGCCCCGTACATGAAAGCACAGCGAAAGGAAGAATTTCGGGCTTTGGGTGCTTTGGCTGTTCTCGACACGCCGGAAGAGCTACATGAAACCCTGAGCCGCGCGATATCCTGAGGATTGCACCCATGACCCAGACCAACGATACCGACTTTGAACTCCCCGTCGTCCAAATCTGGCGGGAAGCCTATGGTTTCGTGTTTTCCGTGCCCTCCCGCGTGATAATCGCTGCGATTGTGCCCTTTGGTTTGTATTTCTTGCTCTCGACGGCAGTCCAAATCACCTACTTCAATGAGGCCACCGTCGAGATTTACCGGCTGTCCGATGCGCTGCAGGCCATCGACTTTGCCGACCCTGAGGCCGATATGTCGGTCGTCAGTGAGTTTATTGGTGCGGCCTTGGGGTTCTTTGGCTGGCTGGCTATCCTGCTGATCTTTGGCGGTTTGGCGGGTGCGTCGATGGCGGCGGCCTGGCATCGCACCACGTTGATCGGGTTGGATGCAGACAGGACTGGTTTTGGACTGTTTCTCAGTGCAGTCGAGTTCCGCTACTTTTTGCGGGCGTTCTTGATGGTGGTCATCACCGTCGCTGCGCTGTTGGGCTATGCGATCGTTGCTTCCGTCGGCTATGCCGTCTTGCTCCTCATCGTCGCGCTTATTGCGGGTCCGGCGGCGGATGTGCTGGCGCTGTTATTGCTGGCGCCATTGATTGGGGGCGGTGTTTTGCTGTGGCTGTACATCTGGTCCAAGCTGATCATGAGCCTGCCTGCCGCGGCTCTGGGCATCAACGGCTTTGGCTTTGGTGAGGCTTGGTCAGCGACGCGCGGCCATGTCGGGCGGCTGATGATGACTTACGCGGGCCTGATGCTGCCGCTGTTTCTGCTGGGGCTTGGCGTGAGTTGGGCGCTTGAGCTGATGCAGAATGTGCCAACGGAAATAACGGAGATCACGACCAACGATCTCACCCAATCCATGCTGCTCGCCGCCGTACCGAACTTCTTGCTGACCGCCTTTTCCACCGCGCTGGTCGCTAGCGGGATGTCCTACACCTATTACCGGTTGGGTCAGCCGCCAGAATGGGTGGAAAAGGTGTTTTAGTTGCCATTGTGAGGACCGGGAAACCAATCCTCGCCCCGCAATAACTCTGAATCAAAGCGCACGGGCACGGCGCCGGATTGCGCGCCCTCGCCCGGTGTTGGAAGGGTGGCGCGCAGGCTGATCAAGCTCCACCGGCCCAAGCTTTCAACCGTCAGGTCCGTCTCCTCGGCAATGCGAACGCCCGGCTCAAACGGCAAGTGGTGAGCGGTGGCGGAAACACCATCGGCTGAGGTGGTCAGAACAGCAATATCGCCCTCCTCGACCCACATATCCAAGGCAAAAGGCCAACTCAGCCACGGCAACCAATCCCCCGGGCCAAGCAGAATCTGGCCCAGTCCCGCACCGTCAAACTCGCGCCAGTGCCCGCCGGTCAGGGAAGGCAGCATCGACGCACGAAGACTGGTCAGGCGTTCTTCCATGGTCAATCCGCAGGCTGTGTCGCCAGGAACGATGGTCGCGCCGCCATCCGGTCAACAAATGCCGATAGTTGAGGTCGCCCATCGCGCCAGTCCCCGACCGGCTGGCGAAAGGCGAGGTATTCAGCCAGAACGACCACTTGGATCTCTCCCAAAGTCGGCACGCCCTCACCTGCTGTAAAGCCGGACGCCAGCGCCTCCAACCGATCCAGGGTGCGACGGACTTTGTCTGCTTGTCGCTGGAAATAGGTATCGCCACCGACCAAATCAAAACGCTTTCGATACACCAGCAACAGCGCCGCTTCGAGCGCGCCGTCGCACAGCGCTTCCAGCTTGAGCGCCTCCCAATCCGCCTTGACCGCTGCCTGCGGACCCGCGCGCTCAATCAGATAGCGCGCAATCAAGGGAGAGTTGGAAATGTCGCCGTGGTCAGGCGTTTTCAACACCGGTATTTTGCCCAGCGGGTTGGCGCTGATCAAAAAGGCTGGGTCTTCGAGGGTCTGGGTCGGCTTCACCTCAACCTGATTTTCCATACCAAGTTCTTTAAGCAGCACTTTGATCTTCCGGCCAAAGGGCGAAATTCCAATGGAATAGAGGGTCATCATCGCGGCAAAATCCTATTCTGTATTTGAACGTCAAAGCGCCTCTGAAATCGCTGCCGCTACCTGCAAAGCCTGCACGGTTTCGGCAACATCGTGAACCCGGAACAGACTAACCCCGGCACCATAGCCAGCCATGACAGCCGCGAGTGATCCGCCCAAGCGCTGGTCCACGTCTGCGCCGGTCAGTTTGCTGATGAAGGACTTGCGCGATGCCCCGAGAAGAACCGGCCAGCCAGCGTCGACCAGCTCGTCCAGGCGCGCAAGAATCTGCAGATTGTGGTTAAGGTTCTTGCCGAAGCCGATGCCGGGATCGAGACAAATCTTGTCTGCAATCATTCCGCCCCGCATGAGCGCTTCGGCTTGCCCAGCGAGAAACTCGAACACCTCCGCGGGTGCGTCCTCGTAGCTGGGGTTGGCTTGCATGGTTTGCGGCTCGCCCTGCATATGCATGACGCAAACTGGGAGATCCAGATCCAGCGCCGTCGCCAGCGATGCAGGGTCGCCGGTCAGGCCGGTCACGTCGTTTATGATACCGGCCCCTGCCACAGCGGCGGCTTGCATCACCGCTGGCTTGCGCGTGTCGATGGAGACCAGAACGCCCTCTGCCGACAGGGCCTTAACCACGGGAATGACGCGTTGAATTTCGTCGTCGATGCTGACTTCAGCCGCGCCGGGACGCGTGCTTTCGCCGCCGACATCAATGATCGAGGCCCCCTGCGCCACCATGCGTTGAGCTTGAGCCAGCGCCGTATCGATTTGGTCAAATTTACCACCATCGCTGAAGCTGTCTGGCGTCACGTTCAGGATGCCCATGACGTGCGGCTGCTGCAGGCTCAGGCCAGCCCAGTGGGTTACATGGAAGTCCTCGTCCGTCATTCTGATATCGCTCCCTCGAAGCGGCGATTTAGGCAAAAAACAAGCGCCCAGAAACCATGTAACCGGGCGCTTGATCCATTGTCAGTCGGCCATGATGCCGTGGTTTAACCGTCAGAGGCTGGCCCACCAATACCCGGCAGCGCAGAGGTCCCAGACGCCGCCTTGGGTGCTGGTGCCGGCGACGGCGTGTCGTCATCACTGTTATCGGCATGGCGCGTCGGCTCGACCCGGCGACTTTCACGGGTTAGCGCCTCGCCGCGCAGAACCGCTTCAACTTCTTCACGACTGAGCGTTTCATACTCGATCAGCGCTTCTTTGAGCCGTTGCAGACCATCGAGGTTGTCACCGATAATTTGACGCGCTGAATCTTCAGCCGTCCTCAGCAGCAGTTCCACTTCCTCATCGATGATTTTGGCGTAGTCGTCAGAGTAGTTCTTGGTCATGCCGCCAAACATGCCCTCGCCTTGATCGGGGCCAAAGGCTCGCAGACCCAGACGCTCGGAAAAGCCCAGGCGCTCGACCATAACGCGCGCCTGTTGCGTTGCCATCTGAATGTCGGAGATTGCCCCTGCAGTCACGTGTTCGGGGCCATAGATGAACTCCTCCGCAATGCGCCCGCCATAGGCCATAGCCAGCTCGGCCTTCCATTGCTCTTTCCGCTTCAGCATCGCTGCGTCGTTCTCAGGCAGGAACTGGGCATAGCCACCAGCACCCCCACGCGGAATAATCGTCACTTTGTTCAGTTTGTCGCGCAGAGGGACATGGACACCGACCAGCGCGTGACCGCCTTCATGGTAGGCCACCAGCTCGATTTCTTCTTCCGTACGCACCGCAGAGCGCCGTTCTGGCCCCATGGTGACTTTGTCCTTGGCGTTCTCAAAGTCTTCTTGCGTCACCACGCGCTTGTTAGCGCGCGCGGCCAGCAAAGCGGCTTCGTTTACGAGGTTGGCCAGATCTGCGCCAGAGAAGGTCGGCGTCCCTTTGGCGATCCGTGCCAGATCGATATCCGGCCCCAGCGGCACGCCCTTGGTGTGAATCCGCAAAATCTTCTCGCGGCCAATCGAGTCCGGCAGGTTTACCTGTACCTGTCGGTCAAAGCGACCCGGACGCAGCAGCGCTTTGTCCAGAATGTCCGCGCGATTGGTCGCGGCGATCAGGATGATCCCTTCGTTAGCCTCAAAACCATCCATCTCAACCAGCAGCTGGTTGAGCGTCTGCTCGCGTTCTTCGTGACCGCCCGACATCCCCATGGAACGCGCTCGACCAACGGCGTCGATTTCGTCGATGAAGATGATACAGGGCGCATTCTTCCGTGCCTGTTCGAACATATCACGCACACGGCTCGCACCGACCCCGACGAACATCTCGACGAAATCTGAGCCTGAAATGGTGAAGAACGGCACGTTTGCCTCGCCCGCAATAGCCTTAGCGAGCAGCGTCTTACCGGTGCCCGGAGGGCCCACCATCAGCACGCCCTTTGGAATTTTGCCGCCCAGACGTTGGAATTTTTGGGGATCGCGGAGGAAATCGACGATTTCTTCAACGTCGGCTTTAGCCTCTTCCACACCTGCAACATCCGCAAACGTAGCGCGGTGCATGTCTTGGGTCAGCAGCTTGGCCTTGGATCGGCCAAAGCCCATCCCACCGCCGCCGCGACCTTGCATTTGCCGCATCATAAACACCCAGAACCCAACCAGCAGCAGGATCGGCAGCACGTAGGCAAACAGCTGTCCGAACGCGAAGCCGCTTGGCGGCGAGTATTCATAGGTAATGCCTGAGGAATCGAGCTTGCTGATGAACAGTTCTTCACCACCGGGCGGGATTTCCGCCGTGAAGCGACGCCCTGCGGCAGAGCTGCCTGTTGCCGTGGTTCCTTGGATCACAACTTCCGTGACCTGCCCCTGATCAACCAGATCTTCAAACTGCGAAATCGCAATTTTGGAGCTGTTGCTGTTGATGCTGTTGCCAAAGAGGCTTTGAAGAACCACCAGCCCGATGACCAAAATCACCAGCCAGATCAAGACATTACGCCCGATATTCATGCTTATTCCTAACCCGTGCGGGGAGTTGCGTTACCAACAATGTAAGACCCAAAACCGAGGATGCAACGCTTGAGACGTTACGGCGCATGGGAAACTTATGTCACAGGCCCGTTGACCGGCACGGCAAGCGGTCGGCGGGGGCTGAAAAAGGCGCGGTTATCCGGCCACAGCAGGGCGGTTCCATCAAAGTCCGGTGCTGCACCATTCCACGTTAAACAACTGCCAGCCGCGCGGCTCACCAGGCTGTGCAGGCCCGCACTCTCACCCTGCGCCCCCAAGAAGACCCAGCTCCCTTCCGGCTGATCCACAATCCATCGATCATCAACCCGCCAGCGGCCATCTTCCATCTGCACGGGTCGCAGTGCGCCGGCGGTTCGGCGGGTTTCACGCGTGATCAGGGTCCAGCCATCGCTACGCTTCTCGATCACACAGCCGTAGAGGGAAGCCCGTCCAGATCGCTGCAATCAGGCAAAGGCGGCGTCTGCCCGCGCAGCAGTGGGGGCGTAGTGCCCGCCTCTGACCCAAGCACAGGCCGCCCGCAACTCGCCAGCCTCTATAGCGCTGGTCCGCGCCCAAACATGTCCCAGCGCATGGGCCACCAGTCCCCGTGTCTGAACTGGCGGCGGTACAGGGGCGAATGGAGTTGGCACTGACAACACACCGGCACCCTCTCCCCGCAACTGGCCGCGTCTTGTTGCTGGGTCGAGATTGGTTGGATCGGTAATGAACTTCAGGCCGCTTTGATTGCAAACGGCCAGCAATTCTTCTTTGCGCCAGTCCAGTAAAGGACGCTCAAACCGCACATCTGCGTCAGTCCGCGCGCGGTCCATCCCGCGCAATCCCTCGCCCTGTGCCCCCTGTTGCTGCCGCATAGCGACTGTCTCACGCTGGTCATCGGCATGATGCCCCAGCCAGACCCGCAAAATCCCCTGCGCCCGCGCCCAGTCCCGCAAGAGTACATAGCGGGCCAGTCGGGCACGCTCCATTTTCCGCGTGACAATTCTCTGGGGTGGCTTCCAAGTCAGAATATCGGCGTGCAGGCCGATTTCGCCTAAGCGCGCTTGGGTCGTCTGGGCCTCGAGGGCACTTGTGGCGCGCAAGCCATGGTCCACCACCGCCACCCGTAACTCAACGTCGTTTAGAACGACGCTACAAAGCCAGGCCAAGGCCATGGAATCCGGTCCGCCAGACACGGCCAGACCCAACTTGCTCCCCGCGGGAAGCGGCGTGAGTTGCTGCAGATCCCGCCGGAAGCGGTTAGCAGCCAAATCTGACCATACGGGCTTCGGCATTGGCGACGGCCTGAGTATCGCGCGGGTATTCAGAGGGCACAAATGACAGCAGCCGACAACCCTCAGCGGTCTGTCCATTGGCATCAAGAGCATCGGCAAGGTTCACCAAAGACGGCCCTGCAAACTCCGAATTCGGGTACTGTCTGAGGCCCAGCGCTAAAGTCTGGATGGCGGCGGGGTACATCTGCTGCTGCTGATACGCCACGCCGAGCATGAAATAGCCTTCGGGCGCGCGCGCTCCCAGATTGCCTTCGTCGAGCAGGGCCTGAAGGTTGGTAATGACCTCAGCGAAGTTGCCCAACTCAAACGCATCACGGCTTTCCTCGAAGCCACCAGTGCGGTTCGATGAACGGCCACTGGCGGTCGCTCCTTCGGGGTTCAGAGCGGCAAAAGTACCTGTAGGTTCGGGATTTGATGCGGGTTCAGCCACGGCTTCACCGGTCGCTTGAGACGGTGCCGAAGCGCGCTCTGGCGATTCCGGTCTGCGCAGCGGCAAAATTGGCACCCCGCCAATGGCAGGCGTCGCGCCTTCAACGGCGACCAAGCCCGGGGTCGAAGAGAGGACCGGCAGAGCGATCACTTCGGCATCTGCGTCGGGAACTTTGACGTCCTCGGTCACTTCGCGTGGTGGTGGCGTGGTTTCGGCGCGGTCCTTGGGCAGTGGCACGGAGACGCCATCGACATCAGTCACCGAGGCCGTACTTTCCTCGTCGCTCCCCGAAACGTCTGTCGGTTCAACCGCAGGCGTCACCGGCTCGCCCGCTGGGTCGTCGTTTGACCCGTTTGCCGCCTCGGTCTGAAACACGGCATCGGCTTCCAGCCGCGCAAGGCGTGTAGCGAGCAGATCAACCCCCGCTTGCGTTACCGCCAATTGCTCTTCCAGAGCCGCGACCCGGTTCACAGCGACTTCAGCCCGACGCTTTGCCGTGCTTGCCTCGGTCGCAAGGGCCGCTGCATCTTCGAGCACTTTATCAATGCGTCGCTGCAGGTCATCGAGACGAACATCCGCGACGCCACCGCCAGTTTCCACCTGCGTTCGCAGGAAATCCACTTCCGACCGCAGTTGGCTCAATTCAAGCTGGAGTTGGTCGCCCAGCGCGCCATCGAGCGTGCTATCCTGAGACCACGACAGACCCGCTGACACCAGCGCAACGGCCACTGAGGCCACCATTGTTTTCAAGCCACTTATACACCGCGAAGGCACCACTAGATCGCCCTTCAATTGTTTCCCTGTTAGTAGGCGAAAACCGATGTGATTCATACACCCGGATTTCACTGTTTCAGACCAACCCCAAAAAAAGAAAGGGCCTCCCGAAGGAGGCCCGTTGTTTGCTCGTACCACTAGGAGAAGCGCGTCGCTTACAGCACGACAAAGACAGCACGGCGGTTTTGCGCCCATGCGGTCGGTGTGGAGCCTGACGCAACCGGGCGTTCCTTGCCGTAAGACACGGTGGTCACTCGATCTGCCGCTATCCCCAACTGCAGCAAGCGGTTGCGGATTGCCGTGGCTCGGCTGTCGCCCAGAGCAATGTTGTAGTCACGCGTGCCGCGCTCATCGGCGTGGCCTTCGATGCGCAGACGGATCGACGGATACTGCCGCATCCAAGCGCCCAGTTGATCAATCACAACAGCGCCGCGCTGATCAAGATTGCTGCTGTCAGTAGTAAAGAAGACCCGGTCGCCCACGTCTGCCCGCAGACCAACCTGCGAAGGGCCGCTGGCGAATTGGTTCGGGGCCAAGGCCGCGCTGGTGATCTGTGCACCATAGGGATTAGCCAAGCCGTTAACGGCCGCAAACTGCTGACCGCCAACACCGATCTGGTTCTGTGGCTGCACCAATGGGGTCTGCTGCTGATAGTAGGGAGTTGTTTGGGTCGTGGTGGTTTCCGCCACGACTAAATCTTGCTCCACGGCGTTGACCTCGGGGTCACACGCAGCGAGGACCAAAGGCGCTAAAATCGCTATCGAGGTCCGTTTCAACATTGCAATCCAAACTCCAAATTTTTCGTCTGAACTCATTAGGCCACAACCCACACTTAAACTGCGGAGTCGCAATAACCCGTTCATTGACTGTTGCGGTTTTACACCACTACCCCACCAAGGGCAAAGAAAAATGATTATAAGACACACTTTTGCAGGCAAAACCAGAACAAACTCTCGTATTACGCGACTTGCATCCACAGAATCGCTAAAATGCAAGGGAATCACAGGTGAATTCACCTTGCCTCAAGGCGCCGCAGTAGCACAAATTCCTGATTTTTCCGGGAGTCTGTAACGTTCTAGTTCTGAGCCATTCGGGGCGACCAGGAAGGATCAGAGGCTTCGCCCGTTGTTGGCAAAGACCACTCTCGCCGCTCAAACAAATCAACAGCATAAATCCGCGTTTTGACCGATCCATCGCCGGTCTGGCGTTCTTGCCGGGCAAAGGCGAGTGCCGTGCTGTTCGGCGACCACGTCGGGCTTTCGACAACATAGCCGGTCGCGAGGATTTGCTCGGTTGAGCCGTCAGGCCGCATCACGCCAATGGCGAATTCGCCGTCTTTGATCCTTGTAAACGCGATCCACTGCCCATCGGGTGACCATACCGGTGTCGCATAGCGGGCTCGGTCCTGAATGGAAATGCGTCGGGTGATGCCCGTGGTGCGGTCGAGAACATAAATCTGCTGCCCGCTCTGGCGGTCACTCTCGTAGGCAACCCGGCGACCATCGGGCGAAATCGAGGGCGAGGTTTCCGCGCTCGGCTCCATGGTCAACCGCTCTCTGGCCCGCGTTTGCAAGTCCATGTAGTAGATATCCGTGTTGCCATTCAGCGCGAGTGAATACACGATCCCGCGGCCATCCGGCGAGAAGCGCGGCGAAAATGTCGATGTTCCTTCGGCGGTTTCAAGCACTTCCTGCTGTCCCGTTACGAGATGACGCAAGATCACCCGCACGCGCCCACTGTTGATTTCCGTGTAGGTAATCTCATCCCCATCGGGAGAAAAGCGAGGCGTAAGGACAATGCTGCTCCCATCGGAGAGGTAACGAATGTTGTGCCCATCCTGATCCATGATGGCCAACCGCTTCACCCGCGAGGTCGCGCCACCGTCTTCCGCAATGAAAACAATCTGGCTGGTGTAGTGGCCATCAATACCGGCAATGTTCAGATGCACAACATCCGAGACGTAGTGTGCCAAGTCGCGCCACTGCGCCAAACTCGCTTCGGCTGCCTCTCCCAGCTTGTGCTTGCGACTGCGCACATAATGCAGGTGGTAAGTCGCCTGGATCGTGCTGCCTGAAACCGAAACGCTGCCAGCCAATACAACCTTTGCATCTGTCTGACGCCAACTGCGCCAATCCGGGTCAGCGAGGAAGGCACTGGCCGTTTGCGGATAGTCTTTGCTGCTGGCCAACGTGAAGGTGCCAGAGTTCTGCAAATTCTGACGGACAATTTTTGTGAAGTCGCGCGCATGCTGAACGGATGTGCTGTTCGCCGCCTCAAACTCAAGAACCGCAATCGGCGTTGCCGCCCGCTGGCCACCACCGATTCCGATCCGGAATTGGGCCTGCGCGCTTCCAACAGCGACAAGAGCAAGAAAGAGGGCGAGGACTAAGGTTCGCATAACCGAGACGAGAACGCTTCTAGTGGGGCGGAAATGGGGCCAAAACTGCCCTGAATGGAGGTTTCGAAAAATTGTGTCCTTGACGTCACATCCGAGGCTAATTCGAGGCATTTATGGCAGCACCGGGAGCAAGAATAACATCGATTTCAAACGGCTCACCCGTATCCCCTTCAGGATTCTCAAACACCTCACAGCCATAGACATTATCTCTAGCACTATCCCTAAACGCCTCAATCATCTCCCGTGTCGCACCCGAAGGATAGGCGATCTTTCCGTCTTCGTGAGAAACAATCCGGCCTTCGGCATCCAAATTCAGCCTGAACGTGACCTGCCACGAGAGCGAATTCTGGATGAAATACGGGTAACTCCAATCGACACCAATACAAGCCTGAACCAATTGTGAAGCGCGCGTTTCGCGCTCATTTTGGTCAGGTCCCGCACCGGCGGTCGACGTGCCGCTGTTTTCGCCGTTTGTCGCGCTGGAGTCGTCCCCACCATCTGCCGTTTCAGCGACCTCTCCGGCTTCCACTTCGGCCTCAGCCTCAGCCGCTTCTGTTTCGCGCTGCTCCGCCGCCAGATCGCGATACGTTGGCGCAGCGCGGGGGCGCGGTTTTGGGATGAGAGGCAGGTTTGCCGGTGGTCCTGCGTCTTGGGCCGTTTCTTCGGTCTCAGGTGTGGTGGCAGCGGTATCGGTGCCTTCGCTGGCGTTATCGTCCTCTAAGGCAGCGGCCGCTTGCAACTCCTCACCGCGCGGAAACTGGTCATTCGCAGGGGCGCGGACTGCGTCTTCGGTGGAGAGCATGTCCTGGGATAGGTCAGCATTGAGGTTGGAACTGGTTTGGCCCGTTTCCACGTAGTCTTCGAGACCCTCTGGCAAATCCTCAAACTCGGACGAGTCCGGCAAAAACAGCGGATCAACGTCTTCAGGCAAGGCGGGTTCAAGGATTGGCAACTCTTCCCCCTGCTCCCGTTCCTGCTCCTGTTCCTGCACCGCCTCGTCTTCG
The DNA here is from genome assembly GCA_002700865.1 of Rhodospirillaceae bacterium. Taxonomy (GTDB): domain Bacteria; phylum Pseudomonadota; class Alphaproteobacteria; order UBA7985; family UBA7985; genus UBA7985. Next base: position 1,605 of record PAFB01000094.1, on the reverse strand, counting down.
AGGCTTTTCTCGACCAGTGCATCCAGGTCTTCCAGCAGGGCCGATGGCTCCAACTCTGGCAGGTCTTCGTCTTCAAAGATGATTTTGATTTCGACCGGCGTAATCCGCGAATGAGAGTCACCACCCCACACGCTGCCCAACACAAGAGCCCCCACGGTGAGGCTGTGAATCAACGCAGACCCAGCGACCGCGACGATCGGGATTCCGTTGGATATGCGGGTCGTGCGCTTCATGGCAGGCGGTTAGCGATCTTTGCCCGGTTGCTCTGTGATCAGCCGCATCCGGGTGTAGCCTGCTCTGGAAAGTTCAGCCATCACCCCCATCACTTGACCATAGAGCAGCGAGCTATCGCCGCGCAGGTAGATTTTGGCGTCAAAATCACCGCCTGAAAGCGCTGCCATATCAACCAGAATGGTTTCCGTTGAGGTCGGGCTTTCGTTGAGAAACAAGGTACCGTCGGCTTGGATAGACAGCGTGATCGGCTGCTCAGGCTCGTTCAACGTCTGGCCTTCGCCCTTGGGCAGGTTCAGCGGGACACCCATCGTAATCAGCGGGCCGGAAATCATAAAGACGACCAGCAACACCAGCATCACGTCAACAAAGGGCGTGACGTTGATTTCGGACAGCGGACGGTACCGCTGGCGCCGATTGCGGATGGAGGAGGTGTTCGACGGTAGGGCCATGGCTCAGGCCTTCGCTTCCAGTTCGCGGTTCAGCAGCGAGCTGAACAGGCTGGCGAAATCTTCCATGCGCAGAGCAAAGCGCGCCAGATCGGTGGAGAACTTGTTGTAGGCGATGGAGGCCGGGATGGCGGCAACCAGCCCCAGCGCGGTCGCCAGCAAAGCCTCGGCAATCCCCGGCGCAACAACGGCGAGCGTGGTATCTCCCGCGGCTGCGATGCCGAGAAAGGCGTTCATCACCCCCCATACCGTGCCGAACAGCCCGATAAACGGGGCCGCGGTGCCAATGCTGGCCAGAATAATCATCTGCCGCTCCATGGCGTCCATCTGGCGCGAGATTTCAGTCTGCATCACTCGGTCTATGCGCTGGATCAGGGAAATCGTGGTGCGTTCGATCGACGTTTGCGGCGCGTTTCGCCACTCGCTCATGCCGATGGAAAAGACCTGAAACAAAGGCCCGGCGGTGAAGGGTTCTTCGCTGTCGTGCAATTCAGAGAGGTAGCGGCTGCGCCAAAAGCTCTCTTCGAACGCCTGCGCATTTTGGTTCGCCCGCCACAGCAACAGTGTCTTTCCGACGATCAAAGTCCAAGACCAAAGCGACAGGACCACCAAAAGACCCATCACCAACTGCACCACAAGCGGGGCAGCAAAAACGATGTCGATGATCGAAGCTGTGGTAACGCCCGTTGTAGATTCCATCGAAATTATCCGTCGTCTTGCTCTGGTTGAAGATAAGCAGCCATGGCGTCGATGGCCTGCTGAGGCAGGCGGGCAGGACGGCCATTCTCGCGGATCTGAGACACGGTGATACGCAAGGACGTGCAGAGTGCGCCGTTAACCAGCATCATCTGGTCCAACACCATCCTTGCGGCGGTGGTTTTGCGATATTTTGTCTGAATAGAGATTATGTCGTCGTGGACGGCCG
>PAFB01000093.1 GCA_002700865.1 Rhodospirillaceae bacterium | reverse complement strand
GCTGCAGGCAATTCAGCCTGCAGCTTCTTGAAGGCTTCTTTGATGATCATGTTTCGACCTTTGCTCAGGAAGAGGCGACAACACCACCAATGGTGCCCTTTGCCCGCGCTTTCGCTGCCTGACGTTCAAGCCGACTGCGGCTCGAAGGTCTGCCGGCAACCTTGCGTACTTCCAGGCGTGATTGGATCATCAGCATGGATGGCGTAAAAAAGAGCGAGACGACGGTTGAGAACAGCAGGCCAAAGGCAATGGCTTGACTCATGCCTTTCCACCACTGCGAAGACGATGAAGCCTGGCTGACAACGCCTTCTTTGGCGTTCAGTTCGGCGATGAAGTCTCCAACCAGCGGTAACCCGGTCAGCGGCGTCAGATCAACGCCCGTGATTACAAAGTTCTGGAAATCGACCCCAATCCCAACGGCCAAAGGCAGCAGGCCGAGAATGGTCGTGATGGTGGTGATCATGATAGGCCGCAAGCGCTGCGCCCCGGTGAGCATGATCAATCGCCGATACTCATCGATACTGCGCGGCTTTTTCTCGCGCTCCAGTGCGGCGAAGGTATCGACCAGAACGATGTTGTTGTTCACAACAACCCCAGCCAGCGACACCACACCGATGAAGGTAAAGACCCCGAAGCCAGAGTTGGTAATGATCAGGCCAAACATTACACCGGGTAGCGACATCGCAACCGCGGTCAGGATCAACATGGCGCGGTAGAAGCTGTTGAACTGGGTAATCAGAATGGCAAACATGCCCACCAATGCCATCGCAAAGGCACTGGCCAAAAAGCTGAAGGCTTCCTGCTGGTCCTGATTATCGCCCACGAAGGTCCAGCTGACATCCGGGTCAATACGGGCCTCTTGCAGCGCGGCTGTCAGCTCTTCAACGACCGTAGACGTTGCCGCCTTGGTTTCGCCGGGCTTGGGCTCAGCGATGTTTGCGGACATGGTGTAGGCCCGGCGTTCGTCGATGCGGGTGATCAGGCTGGTGCGCTCATCGATGCTGAAATCGACGAGGTTGGCAATCGGCACGGTTCCGCCCGACGTGTTGATCCGGATTTTGTCCAACTGATCAATCGACCGGAACTCTGGCGGGAAGCGGAAAACGATATCGGTTTCATCGTTGGAACCGTCAAGGCGGATACTGTCGACGATGTAACCGTCGTTGGTCATCTGGATATATTGCGAGATCTGGAACGCTGTGACGCCCAGCCGCTGCGCATCGGCTTCTTTGAGATCGACGGAAATCTTGGTGCCGGGCAGCGGCAAACCGTCCTCGATATCAACGAGGTTTTCATTGGCCTGCATCAGCACCCGCACACGCTCCAGCTCACGGCGCAGCAGGGCGCCGTCTTCAGAACGCAGTCTCAGCTGGACCGCTTTGCCCGATGGCGGGCCACCGGCGACAGCAAGGATTTCGACTTGAACCCCGGCAAAGTGATCCGTGCGATCACGCACTTCCTGCAGCACGTCCGCGATGGGGCGCGTGCGGTTGAAGTAATCCACGAAAGTCAGCTGGATCGAGCCGATGGTGTCTTCAGACTCAGGGATGGCCGAGTTGGTCGTGCCGCCACTCTGGGAACGCGCGGAAATTGCCGAGAACTCACCGTTGGCAAGGGCCAGATCGTAAACGACGTCTTCGACCTGACTGACCAGATAGTCCTTCTCATCGATGGACAGGTTGCCGCGCGCCTTGATGTAGATGTTGGCGCTGTCCGGCTCGGTTTCAGGGAAGAACTCAGTCGGAATGTTGCGGGAGGCGTAGAAGACAAAGGAAAACACCAGAACCAACAGGCCCAGCACAGCCACCATGATTGGCGCTTTAAGCAGCTGGCCGATGACCGCCACGTAGACCCGTGCCAGCCCGCGGGCATTGCGGGGATCGGATGCCTCTTCGACCGTTCGGGTTTGCTTGGGATCGCCGATCAGCATGAATACCAGCGGGCGCACCACAAAATAGATCAGCAGCACAGTCAGCAACGCCATCATCATCCCGACCGGTACAGCCGCGCTTTCTGGCAGGACGACTCCCATACCAGACAGCGCCGTGACCAGCGTGCCATTGACGCCCATCATCATCACCGCAACACCGCTGCTGATAGCAAGCAACAGGATAATGACGGAGAAAAACGGACGGAAGTTGGCACCCATGGTGGGCACGAAGAACAGCGCCATCAGCAAGGAACCGGACAGCGTGACAAGCAGCGTGATCGGCAGGTACTTCATGAACTGACCGGTGAAGCCGGGGAAGAACAGCAGCGGCGCAAATACGATGAGCGTTGTGGCCGTCGAGGCAATGATGGGCCAGGACATGCGCTTGGCGGCGTCACCGTAGGCCTGTTTCATGGTGGCACCTTCAGACAGCCTTCGATCGGCATACTCCGTCACCACGACCGCGCCATCGACCAGCATTCCTGAGGCCAGAATCAGCGAAAACAGCACCACGATATTCGCACTGAGCCCCATCATGTTCAGGGCAATAAAGCCAATCATGTAGGAGCCAGGGATGGAAATGGCGACCAGCAGCGCGGAACGGAGGCCAAGGATTGCCACCACCACAATCATCACCAGCAGGACAGCAAAGGCGACGTTGTTGATCAGGTCGCCAAGCATGGTGGCGACAAAGATTGAGTCATCGTAGGAGTTGGTTGCAACGATGAGGTCTTGGAGCGATTCCATCAGCTCGTCTCCTTGCTGGTATCGGCTGTGGCGGTGATGTCCGTGCCGGTTGTCGCGGCTTCAATGACCGCTTTGATCCGGGCGGTTACATCGAGCGTGTTGGTCCCCGTGCGCTTGGATACGGAAATCGATACCGAAGGCTGGCCGTTGACCCGCGCGTAGTTGCTGGCATCGCGAAAGGTGTCGCGAATTTCGGCAATGTCGGAAAACCGGATAATGGAGTTGCCATCAACCATAATTGGCAGGTCTTCGAGCGATTTGATGCCCTGCAACTCGCCGGGCAACTCAATATCGAAAGCACCCGAGGATGACTCCGTGGTGCCCGTGACCACCAGTTGGTTGGCATTGGTGATGGCCGAGGCGACTTGGTTGATGTCGAGGTTGTAGCTTTCAAACGTCGCAGGCCGTATGACCACTTCAATGACCCGCTCGCGATCCCCGCCCAGTGTCACTTCAAGAACGCCAGGCAAAACTTCGATGGCGGTCTTCAGGTCTTTGGCAAAATCAACCAGCGTTTTTTCCGGCACAGGTCCCGTCAGGCCATAGACGAGGATGGGCTGTTCGGCGAGATTGATCGGGGTAACGACAGGCTCGTTTGCGTCTTCGGGCAAGTCGGGTTTGGCACGGTCAACGGCCAGACGAATGTCGTCTTCGGCCTTTTCCTCATCGAACCCCGCTTCAAATTCCAACACGACGTTGGCGTATCCCTGAGAGGCGGTAGACGTCATGGTCTTGAGACCATCAACCCCCGAAAGCTCTCCTTCCAGCGGCTTGATCAGCTTGTCTTCGGCGTCTTCGGGCGAAATGCCGTTCTGATACACAGAGACGTAGATCGAGGGGAAGGTGACGTTGGGGAAAGCCTCTTTGGGCAGGATAAACCAGCTGTAAACACCAGCACCAAACAGCGCGACAAGCAGCGTGAGAACCGTCCGGTTGTAGCGGAGCATGGCCTCAATGATCGAGTTCATCATCGGTTTTGTCTCTTCTTTTCGAGTCTGGTCTGAAGGACGGGGTTGGGGTTCGAGTTGGGGTGAATATTGGTTGGCGGCGAGCGGTGGGTCTAGTCGCTGATACGCTCTTCAGCGGTCATTTGCTCAACCACGGACTCATCGACCGGATTAACCATCTGTCCCGCCTTCACGGACGCCTGTCCAACCGTAATCAGGGTAACATCCCCATTCAGGCCCTCAACCCAACTGCCTTTATCATCCGCTGATATGACCTTGACCGGGGTAAAGGCAACGGTGTTGCCCTCGACCACGGAGTACAGCCCCTGGCGACCACTTGACGCGCGTTGCAGCAATCCGGTCGGGACGTAGTGCAAGCCGGTTGTCGGCTTGTCGACCTGCATGGTTGCGGAAACCCCTTCAAAGAGTTTGTAATCTGCATTGGGCGCTTCGGCTTCGATTTCGAAGGTACGCGTGGCAGCATCGGCAAAAGGCGAGATGTAGGAGATTTTGGCCCCAACCACCTGTCCCGTGGCCAGTTCAACCGTTGCGGCTTGACCAATAGCAAATTCAGCCACCTGCCGCTCGCCGGCGTCGGCGCTTACGATCATCGGGTCCAAAGACGTTATGGCCATGACTGGATCGCCCGAACCAACGAAGCCGCCAATCTGCGCGATGCGGTTTTCGACGATTCCGCTGAGCGTCGATTTGACGTCGAGGTCGGAAATCTGCTCCCGCGCTTGCTCCAGTCCCGCAGCAGCAGTCTCATAGGCTGACTGGACGGTAACCAGTGAGTTACGGGCAGCGAAGCCTTCTTCGACCAGTTTTGTGGTGGCTTCGAGTTCGACCCGCGCCGCCTCCAGCGCTGCTTCGGCCTGGCGCAAGCTGTCGTCCCGGGCCGCGGCGGTGATCACGGCAATGACGTCACCCGCAGCAACAATATCGCCCTTGTCCGCGCGCACCTCCGCCAGCGTTCCGCCGGACTGAGCCAGCACGGTTTCGCGGCGGTTAGCCTCGGTCTGGCCCGCCAATTCGATGGTCCGAACCAGGGTTTCTTCCGCAAAGACTTTGGTGCGAACATCCAGAGCGGTGTCTTCAGTTACCAATTGAGCCGGCGGATTGTTCTCGACCGGCGTTGATCCGCGCATGATGTTCATAACCATCCCCATGGCGACAGCCATGAAGATGATCAGCGCGATCAATATCCCGCGTATAGCCATGGGTGAGTCTCTCGTCCCAGATTTCGATTAGGTGATGGATTACAGAAAAGTACCCCAATTCGCTGCTCTATATGGGTCCTAACAAGCAGGAATTGAAGCACCTGTTTTCGCAAGTCTGACACCGCCCTAAAACGATCTTATAAAGTGACTTTCCAGTCGATCAGTATCTTGTATATTAGAGAAGACTTAATATAGGGTCTTGGGAGTATTAACAGTCGAGCGTATATGTCTGCTTCATCAGAGTTAGAGTCCGGGCAATTGCCGCGTCAGTTAGCTGAAGACATCGTCTACGACGATAATTCAAGCGCTGCTGATGCTTTGCCCAACAGTGCAGAGGTTGCCAAGCCAATCAACGTGGAGGAAGCGACCCTGTTCCTGCGGGCTTTGTCCAACGAGAACCGGCTGGCGCTGTTAACTCTGCTGCAGGCAGGTGAACAACCTGTGACGGCTCTCGCCGACCAACTCAACCTGCGCCAACCCGCTGTTTCCCAGCAGCTCGGGCGACTGCGTGAAGCCAATCTGGTCGAGTACCGGCGTGAGGGGAAGACCGTGTTCTATCGGTTGGCCTCAAATCGCGTGCGTGAGTTTCTGCCGCTGATCAAAGATCACTTTACCCGGCAAGACTGACCCGCCGCCTTCCCATCCCTGCGCAACCGCGCACGCTCTCAAAAACAAGCCCCTTGCCCCAAAGCCTGTCACCCGCCTAGGACTGTCTGCGTTCGATCGGGAGAGTTTCTGTATGGCGTGGGTACTTTTGGTTGTTTTTCTGCTTGCAGAAGGTGTGACGGAGACCGTGCAGGTGCCGATGCAGACTGAAGCTTTATGCCGGGCTGCAGAAATCGAGGTTAAGCGGGTCGATGCCTTGCAGCGTGGCCTCGACCAGACCGTAGAAACCGCCATCCAAAACCCACAATACCCCGTGCTGACTGTGTGCCTGCAGACCCAGCAGACTCGCGCCGAGACTGGATAGGACTTTCACACCGATTACGCGCCATCAGGAGAAAAACTACACGAGATTATAGTGTATTTGTCGTAAATTTTTTTGTTTGTCGCGCTGTCCTAGGTCGAAATGGTCGCCGTGATTGACTTAAGGCCAACCGATGCAGTGCCTGACACCTCGGTTCGGGTTCCACTGAAAAGCCATCAATGGCGCCTAAATGGGAAAGAAGGCGACGTGAAGACGTGAATTGGGGTGTAAGCGTGAAACAGATTTGGTCTCAAATAGGGCGGTTGAGCGCCGTGATGGGTCTGGGCCTGCTGGTGGCCAGTTGCACAGCGATCAGGCCGGAACACTGTCCGTATACCGATTGGCGCGCAACAGGAGAGTTGCACGCGTCGAAGGGTCATAAGAGCCGCCTGCCCGGCCTGTTCGAGACTTGTATGGCCATTGGGGTTCTCCCCGATGGCGATGCCTATGTTGCCGGGTACCAGCGCGGCCTTCTGGGCTTTTGCACCATCGAAAACGGCTGGACATGGGGCGAGCACCGCTCAGTCAACCCCGGCATTTGCCCGCCCGCAACCTCCCCCGGTTTTGACCGCGCCTTTGGCACCCGGGCTTCGCTGGAACAGCTGGCGGTCGAGGAGGCTTTGATGGAATCGCGCCGGGACGAGCTCGAAGAGATGATCGTTTCGGGCGAATTCAGCGATGAAACACTGCTGCGCGAGCTGCGAAACCTGCGCAAGGATCTTGACCGGTTGGAGGTTGAAAGGCTCCGGACGCGCAACGGCTTTGCGCATTGGCTGCGTCACATGGGCTTGGAGGCACCGCAGGACCTGTATAATTACTGACGAGGTTCCAACTCTGAACGCGTCAGGTGCAGCAAGCATGGACTTTCCCAACGCTTGGGCGACTCCCAAAGTCAGCCACACGGAAAAAGACTGGTGGGTGAGCGCCTTTTACGGTTTCGCCACCGTGGACAACCCCGAAGCGGTGAAGACGGCCATGGCCGATCGTCTTGCCGGAACCCGCGTCTATGGCAGCATTCTGGTCGCGCCAGAGGGCGCCAACGGGACCTTGTGCGCGCCGACGCAGGCTCTGCTGGCTGATACTCTGAGCGCGCTGGCTGACCACATCGGCCTGTCCGCCGGATTTGACCCCACGTGGTCGCGGGTTGACCGTCCCATTTTCCGAAAGCTCAAAGTGCAGCTGAAGCGGGAAATTGTGACCATCAAGAACCCGTCGGCAAGCCCACTTACCGGAGAGGGGGGCGAACATCTGGACGCCGAGGCGTGGAATGACCTGATCCAAGACCCCGACACAATTATCATCGATACGCGCAATTCGTTCGAAACCAAGGTCGGCACCTTTCCCGGCGCGATAGATCCCGGCAACCTGTCCTTCAGCGAGTTTCCTCAATTCGTGCGGGATCAGCTCAAAGGTCAGGAAGACAAGAAAATTGCCATGTTCTGCACCGGCGGCATTCGCTGTGAAAAGGCGACGGTGTTCATGAAGAACCAAGGCTTTGACAACGTCTTTCAGCTCAAAGGCGGGATTCTGCGCTATTTTCAGCAGACCGACGACGACAGCAATTTATGGGAAGGCGATTGCTACGTTTTCGATGACCGGGTTGCGCTGAACAAAAACATGGAGCCCGGTGGCCACATCTCCTGCCCAGTATGCCGAATGCCGGTTGCACCCGACCAGTTTGAACACCCCAAGTTCAAGGCCGGCTGGTCTTGCCCCAGTTGTGCCGATGACCCAAGCTACCACCGCACGCGTGAGTCGTCGATGGAACGGCTGAAACAAATCCTGCTCGCGGCCAAACAGGGAAAGCGGCATCTGGGGCCACAAGAATAGACAGTCGGCTCTTTACCTCCCTGCCTGCCATGTGTCAGTGTTAGTCCCAAGTTCAGCGGAATCAGCCGCTTAGACCAAAAGTATGGGGGCGCACGCATGTCTGATGCGGAGTCTGCCCCCTTAGACAAAGACGCGTCGCGCAGACGAAACCGTCGCCGACGCGGTGCTAAGGGGACTCCCCAGGCGTCTGCTCGCGCAGAAACACGTGGGGGAAAAAACAGCGGCGGTGCGTCGAGGCGCTCGTCCGGTCGTGGTCGCGAGCGCGCCACGCATGGCGGCGACGGGCCCGTGTTTGCCGCCATTGACCTCGGCACCAATAACTGCCGCCTGCTGATCGCTCGCCCCAACAGCAAAACGCCCCATCAGCCCTTCACCGTGATCGATGCCTTTTCGCGCATTGTCCGCTTGGGGGAAGGCTTGGGACAAACCGGGGTTTTGTCTGAAGACGCCATGGAGCGCACGGTTGCCGCGCTCAACATCTGCGCGGGAAAAATCACCAAGCAAAAGGCCGGACGCGTCGATGCCGTTGCCACCGAAGCCTGCCGCCAAGCCGCCAACTATGGCGAGTTTGTTGAACGCGTGGAGCGTGCAACAGGGGTAAAGCTGCGGCTCATTTCCGGTCAGGAAGAAGCTGCAATCGGCCTGGCTGGCTGCGCCTCGCTGCTCGACAGCAGCACGCCGCGCGCTCTGGTTTTTGATATTGGCGGCGGATCGACAGAGGTATCGTGGATCGACACCACGACCGAACGCCCCCGCGTGCTCGCCAGTCGGTCGGTGCCGCTGGGGGTGGTGACACTGGCCGAAAAGCACGGTGATGGACTGGAGCTCTCAGACGACGACTTCGAAACCATCGCCCGCAATACACGACGGGCCTTCAAGCAGTTCTCCAAGCGCCACGGCATCGTTGACGCCATCAAGCGCGGCGAGGTTCAGATGGTCGGCACTAGCGGCACGATAACCACGGTCGCCGGCCTGCACCTCAACCTGCCCAGCTATGACCGCTCCAAGGTCGACGGTATGCGTCTGACCGTGCGTGACGTACAGGCCGTGATCGGCGATCTGCGCACCCGCGACAACGACAGCCGCGCTATGCTGGGCTGTATTGGCCGGGGTCGGTCGGATCTGGTGTTGCCAGGATGTGCTGTGCTGGATGGATTGACGACGCTATGGTCAGTCCCGACGCTGTCCGTGGCGGATCGAGGTCTGCGGGAAGGGATGCTGTTGCGGATGATGCAGGGAAAAATGCCCGGTAAGCGTCGGCGTCCACGCCGTCGCCCCCGGCGCGGCAAGCCTGATAATGGCCCCGAAAACAGCCCAAAAAACAGCACAGAAAACAGCACGGGAGCCCATGGCTCCGAACCCACCAGCGCGGCACCGCCGACGCCGGTACAGTCTTTGGCACAGGGCGATTAATGGTTGAATACAAACCCAAGCGTACCGGCAGTTCAGGCCGCGGCAGTGGCGCACCCGGTCAAAGCCGCGATTTGGCCGTTCGGGTCAAGTCAGCCCGAGGCCGCAAGAACTCCTCGACCCGCTGGCTCCAACGCCAACTCAACGACCCGTACGTCGGCGCTGCCAAGCGCGACGGATACCGCGGACGCGCGGCTTACAAACTGCTGGAAATCAACGACAAGCTGAAGTTCCTGACCAAGGGCAAGCGGGTGGTCGATCTGGGCTGCGCGCCGGGAGGCTGGTTGCAAGTTGCTGTCCAGCGTTGCGGCGAGGGCAACGTCGTTGGCATTGATCTGCTGCCCACGGAACCCGTCGCGGGCGCTGACGTCATCGTTGGTGACGTTCGTGAACCGGCGGACATGGACCGGGTGCGCGATCTGCTCGACGGTCACAAGGCCGATATCGTGCTGAGCGACATGGCCGCTTCATCCACGGGTCACAAGGCGACCGACCATCTGCGCATTGTCGCGCTGATCGAGATTTCGCTGGATTTTGCGCACGAAGTGCTGGCTGAGGACGGCTGGTTCGTGGTCAAGATTCTGCAAGGTGGTGCGCAAGGTGATTTGCAGCGCACGTTGGCTCAATGCTTCGACAAAGTGCGGGTGATCAAGCCGCCTGCCAGCCGAAGCGACAGTTCCGAGGCCTACATCGTCGCCAGTGGCTACCGCCCCGATGCAGCGGCGGCGGCGGCCTCGCCGGAAGTCCAAGCCTAGCGGCTGGACCAGACGCTGGGCCGGGCGCGAGTCATAAGCTCTGCTCAACCCTCCGTGCGCGGTCTTGCGGGTTTTCGAACCCGCGCCTTTGCCATACTCTAACAAAGAAAAGGGCAAGGACCTTTTCCCATGCGCATCCGCGACGCTTTGACTTTTGACGACGTCCTTCTGCAGCCACAGCGCTCTGACGTTGTTCCGCTTGAGACTAGGACCCACACCCGGATCTCTCGAACCCTGTCTGTTGGTATCCCCCTGATGTCCGCCGCCATGGACACTGTCACTGAAGCCCCCATGGCCATCACCATGGCGCAGGCCGGCGGCATCGGTGTGATCCACAAGAACCTCAGCATCGAAGAACAGGCCATGGCCGTTCAGGCGGTGAAGAAGTACGAATCCGGCATGGTGGTAAACCCTGTCACCATTCACCCCCAAGCCACCCTCGCAGACGCCCTCATGCTGATGGAACAGCACAAAATCAGCGGGATTCCTGTGGTTGAGCCGGGCTCAGAGCGCCTTGTGGGCATTCTCACCAACCGCGACGTGCGCTTTGCCAGAGATCAGCGGCAGACCGTGGCTGAGTTGATGACCCACGAAAACCTGATCACGGTCAGCGAGACCTGTGAGCGCGATGAAGCTGAACGCCTGCTGCACAAGCACCGCATCGAAAAGTTGTTGGTGGTTGATGGCGATTTTCGCTGCGTCGGCCTGATTACGGTCAAGGATATCGAGAAAGCCCAGAACCACCCTAACGCCACCAAGGACGAACAAGGCCGCCTGCGAGTTGCCGCTGCGACCGGGGTGGGTGCCGACGGTCTGAAACGGGCTGAAGCTTTGCTCGAAGCGGGCGTGGACGCCATTGTTGTCGATACCGCGCACGGCCACAGCGAAGGTGTGCTCAGTCAGATCAGCGCGGTTAAGCGCTTATCCAACGCTGTCGATGTGATCGGCGGTAACGTCGCCACCGCGGACGGCACCAAGTCGCTCATCGACGCGGGCGCAGATGGCGTCAAAGTCGGCATTGGTCCCGGCACCATTTGCACAACCCGGATCGTCGCGGGCGTGGGTGTGCCGCAACTGACCGCTGTTGCCGATGCCGTCGAAGCCGCCGCTGATCAGGATGTTCCCGTGATCGCCGATGGCGGCATAAAAACCAGCGGCGATATTGCCAAAGCCATCGCCGGGGGCGCGTCGGCCTGCATGGTTGGCTCCCTGCTCGCCGGGACCGATGAAGCGCCGGGTGAGGTCTTTCTCTATCAGGGGCGCTCCTACAAGTCATACCGCGGGATGGGGTCGATCGGTGCCATGGCACGCGGTTCGGCGGATCGGTATTTTCAGGCTGAAGTCAGCTCATCCCTGAAGCTCGTCCCCGAGGGCATCGAAGGCCGCGTCCCCTACAAGGGTCCCGCCAACGCTATTCTGCACCAGCTCGTCGGCGGCTTGCGCGCGGCCATGGGCTACACAGGCAACGCCGATATCGAGGCCATGCAGAAGAATTGCTCGTTCCTGCGGATCACCGCAGCAGGGCTTCGGGAATCTCACGTCCATGACGTCTCGATCACCAAAGACGCCCCCAATTACGCCCGGTCCACCTAAGCCGTGCCAGCAGCTCAAAGAGGCTATATCCCCTGTGTCTGAACCCGTGTCGAACCGCATTCTGATCGTTGATTTTGGCTCTCAGGTGACCCAGCTGATCGCCCGTCGGGTCCGAGAAGCGGGGTTTTATTCTGAGATCATTCCCTACAACGCGGACGCCAGCCGGTTCGAAGCCTTTGACGCCAAAGCCGTAATTCTGAGCGGTGGCCCTGCCTCCGTCCTCGATCCTGAAGCCCCCCGAATTCCCGCTCCCGTCGCCGCCAGCGCCTTGCCCATGCTCGGCATTTGCTATGGCCAGCAGGCGCTGATGCACGAAACCGGTGGCACGGTTTCCAAAGGCACGACCCAGGAGTTTGGCCGCGCCGATGTCACGGTTGCCGAGGACTGCGCGCTGTTTGACGGGCTCTGGGAAACCGGCTCCAGCCACCCGGTCTGGATGTCCCACGGCGACAAGGTGACAGCACTGGCAGAGGGCTGGCGGGTGGTCGCAGCCTCTGAAGGCGCGCCCTTTGCCATCATCGAAAACGCCGCGGCGCGCCGTTTTGCCGTACAGTTTCACCCCGAAGTGCACCACACCCCCGATGGCGCAGGCCTGATCCGGAATTTTCTCACCAAAGTCGCCGGACTGGAACCGGATTGGTCCATGGCTTCCTTCCGCGCCGAAGCCATTGAGAAAATCCGTGCGCAAGTTGGCGACAAACGGGTCATATGTGGGCTGTCCGGCGGGGTTGATTCCTCGGTGGCCGCCGTGCTGATCCATGAAGCCATAGGCGACCGCCTGACCTGTATTTTCGTTGACCACGGCATGCTGCGAAAGAATGAAGGCGCGGATGTGGTTTCACTGTTCCGCGATACCTACAACATCCCCCTGATCCACGTGGACGCCAGCGATACGTTCTTGGGGGCCCTTGCGGGGGTTTCGGACCCGGAGACCAAGCGCAAGACCATCGGCGGGCTGTTTATTGATGTATTTGAGGCAGAGGCCAAAAAGATCGAGGGTGCTGCCTTCCTCGCCCAAGGCACACTCTACCCCGACGTCATCGAAAGCGTATCGGTCTCCGGCGGCCCCTCAGTGACGATCAAGTCGCACCATAACGTCGGCGGTCTGCCTGAGCGCATGGATCTCGAACTGGTCGAGCCCTTCCGCCTGCTGTTCAAGGACGAGGTGCGGGCGCTGGGCTATGAAATGGGCATGCCGCACAGCTTGGTCGGCCGCCATCCCTTTCCCGGACCCGGTCTGGCCATCCGCATTCCCGGCGATATCACGCGAGAGAGCGCCGATATCCTGCGCGAGGCTGATGCCATCTATATCGAGGAAATCCGCAAAGCCGGGCTGTACGACGAAATCTGGCAGGCTTTCGCCGTCCTTTTGCCGGTCAAAACCGTTGGCGTCATGGGCGATGACAGAACCTACGAGAGCGTATGCGGCCTGCGTGCCGTCACGTCGGTCGATGGCATGACCGCCGACGTCTACCCCTTCGACCCCGCCTTTCTGGGCCGGGTTGCAACCCGTATTGTGAACGAAGTCCGCGGCATCAACCGCGTCGTCTACGACATCACCACCAAACCACCGGGCACCATCGAGTGGGAATAACAACTTATACAAAATAACTCTATTTTACAGTTAGTTAAAAGTTACAAAGTAGTTACAAAGATTATTGACAACACTAGATTTTTTCGTCATTCTTCAAAGAGAGTTACAAACTTTTTGGACCTACGCAGATTC
>PAFB01000092.1 GCA_002700865.1 Rhodospirillaceae bacterium | reverse complement strand
CGTTTTGCTTACCGCTTCTAAAAAACTGTGCGCGTCAGCGCTGCGCGGGCTTAAGCCCGCCCATGGCAATATTTGAACTTCTTGCCCGAACCACAGGGGCAAGGGTCGTTCCGTTTTGTATTCTTCATTTGCTCGTCCGTGAGCTGTACAGGCGCTGCGCCCGGAAACGCACCGCCGCCACCGCTTCCCACCGGAGCCGGTGCAGCTGGGGATGGGGATGGGGGTGCAGCAGGTTCCGGTTCCGGTGCGCGTACTTCCAGGTTGGCCAGAACAACCACAACCGAATTGCGGTAGCGCTCCAGCATGCCATCGAACATCTCAAACCCATCACGCCGATATTCAGCCAACGGATCGCGCTGCCCGAAAGCACGCAGAGAAACGCCTTCACGCAGACGCATCATGTTTTGGATGTGCTCCCGCCAAAGCTGGTCGAGAACCCGGAGCGTGATCTGACTTTCGGCCGCGCGCATGGTCTCAGGACCGATCTGCGCCGCTTTAGCCGCCATGTGCTTGTCGAAAGCCTCAAGAACGCGGTCGATAATGACATCGTCGTCGACATCGTCTTCCGTCGACCATTCCTTAATCGGCAACCCGGCAGGAACAAAGGCACTGGCAGCACTTTCCAGCCCTTCGATGTCCCACTGTGAGGGGTAGGATGATGGTGGGATGTAGCGGGCGACGAGGTCCTCTGTCGCCTTTTCCCGCATATCTTCAAGCTTCTCTGTCAGGTCTTCTTCGTCCAGCAACTCATCCCGCAAGTCGGCATAGGCCTGACGCTGGTCGTTAAGAACATCGTCATAGCGGATGAGCTGCTTGCGGATGTCGAAGTTATAGCCCTCCCGACGCTCCTGCGCTTTGGCAATTGCGTTGGTGATCCACTCGTGTTCGATGGCTTCATCGTCGCCAATGCCAAAGCGCTTGAGCCATGTATCCAGCCCCTGGCCAAAAATCCGCATCAGGTCGTCTTCGAGCGAGACATAGAACCGTGACTTGCCGGGATCGCCCTGGCGCCCGGAACGTCCACGCAGCTGGTTGTCCACGCGGCGGGATTCGCCCCGTTCCGTGCCCAGCACGTAGAGACCACCGGCATCGATGACCTTTTGCCGGGCCGCGGCGATTTCGGCTTTCAGTTTTTCAGCAATCCGGTCGTTTTCCGCCGGGTCGCGCACGCCCTTTGTCGCTTCGGCCAGCGCAAAGTCATAATTGCCGCCCAGTTGAATGTCCGTACCGCGACCGGCCATAGATGTTGCGATTGTAATGGCCCCTGGCGCACCCGCCTGAGCAATGGTTAAGGCCTCACGCTCGTGTTGACGCGCGGACAGGACGTTATGCTCAATCCCCTGTGCGGTGAAAGCGGCCGAGTACATTTCCGAGCTTTCAACAGTCGGCGTTCCCAGCAGCACGGGTTGGCCTTTGACGTGGGCTTCCTTGACATCGTCGATGATGGCCAGAATCTTCTGCTCGCCAAATCGGTAAATGATATCGTCGTTGTCTTCGCGGATCATTGGCTGGTTGGTTGGAACCTCAGCGACGTACATGCCATAAATCGCTTCAAATTCTGCTGCTTCTGTCAGCGCCGTACCGGTCATCCCCGCGATTTTGTCATATTGGCGGAAGAAGTTCTGGTAGGTGATGGTGGCAATGGTTGACGACTCAGGCTTGATCGTCAGCCCTTCCTTGGCCTCCAGCGCCTGATGCGCACCGTCGCCCATGCGACGCCCCGGCGCCGCGCGGCCGGTCAGCTCGTTGATGAGTACAATCTCGCCGTCTTGGACCATGTAGTGCTGATCCCTGTGGAACAGACGCTGGGCGCGGAGCGAGGCCATGATGTTGTGCAGCAGGCCCACGTTTTCCGGCTGATACAGCCCGCTGTCCTCACCCAGCAACTGGCGCTTCCGCAAGATGACTTCCAACTCGGGCACTCCTTCTTCGGTGAGTTGGATATTCCGGGTCTTTTCATCGATGGTATAGGCGTCTTCCGACAGCTCCTGAGCGATCAGATCCGTTGCGCGAAACACGTTTGAGACATCGACGGCAGGGCCGGACATGACCAGCGGCGTACGAGCTTCATCGATCAGGATCGAGTCCGCTTCATCAACAATGACAAAGTTGAAGCCACGCTGCACCATTTCGGCACGGTTGGGTTTCATCTGATCGCGCAAGTGGTCGAAGCCGACCTCTGCGGCAATCGAGTAAGTGACATCTGCGCCGTAGCCGCGCCGCTTGGCATTGTCCACTTCGGCCGGCGTCAGGACGCCACGGTCGAGGCCCATGCCGGCCGTCACGTAACCCGTTGTCAGCCCCAGCGCCTTGTAAAGCTTGCCCATGTCCGCTGAATCCCGCTGTACGAGGTATTCGTTCACCGTGATGATGTGCACGCCCTTGCCCGGTAAGGCGTTGAGGTAGGCGGCGGCGGTCGCTGTCAGGGTCTTGCCTTCCCCGGTCTTCATCTCGGCAATGCGGCCTTCATGCAGCACCATCGCGCCAATCAGCTGGACGTCAAACATCCGCATCCCGAGCGCTCGCTTACCCGCCTCGCGCGCAGAAGCGAAGGCCTCGACAAGCAGGTCGTCGAGCGTTTCACCGTCTTCGAAGCGCTGCTTGAAGGCCGTTGTTTTTTCCTTGAGGGCGCTGTCAGTCAGCGCTTCATATTCGGCCTCAAGAGCGTTGATGGCCTCAACCTTCGACTGAAGGCCGCGCAAATACTTGGCATTGGCGTTGCCAAAGACTGCTTTTGCGAAGCGCTGAAGCATGGTGTGTGGTGTCCCGGAGCATGGTTGAAAAGGCTAATTGGCTGTAGGTAGGCGTTGCGAGCGCCAGAGTCCATGACCCTGTGAACTTTCGGTCAATGTCTAAAGTGGCGGGTCCCGGTAAATACCATCGCCATCCCCGAGGCATCAGCAGCGGCGATCACCTCATCATCACGCATCGAACCGCCCGGTTGCACAACCGCGCTGATACCCGCGTCGATCAGCGCCTGGATGCCATCAGCGAAGGGAAAGAACGCGTCAGACGCCGCGACGGCACCGGTCACATCCAACCCCGCTTCCCCGGCCTTCTTTATAGCCAGATGCGCCGCATCAACCCGGCTCATTTGCCCTGCGCCGATCCCCAGCGTTGCACCGCCGGCGACCAGAACGATGGTGTTGGACTTGACGTGCTTTGCAACGCGTTGAGCAAAGGCAAGGTTGTTCAGGGTCGTCGCGTCCGGGGTCTGTGCTGTCACGGCTTTGAAGGCTGCGACGCTTGCATGCTCATCATCGCGCGACTGGACCAACAGCCCGCCTGCAATCGATTTGACCGTAAGCCCCTTGTCCAGCGGATCGGGCATGGTGCCGGTCAGAACCAGCCGCAAGTTCGGCTTCTGCGCAAACACGGCGCGAGCGGCATCGTCGGCGTCGGGCGCGATCACAACCTCTGTAAAAATCTCGGTAATCGCGGCGGCCACTGACCCATCAAGCGGCCGGTTGCACGCAACAATGCTGCCAAAGGCCGATGTCTGGTCACAGGCGAGAGCGCGCCGGTAGGCCCCATAGAGATCATCTCCCAGCGCCACACCACAGGGGTTGGCGTGCTTGATAATGGCGACAGCCGGATCGTCAAACTCCGATACCAGCTCAAAAGCCGCGTCGGCGTCATTCAGGTTGTTATAGGACAGCGGCTTGCCCTGCAGCAGCGTCCCCGTCGCAATCCCGGGCCGCTGCTCAGCGGTCAGGTACAGCGCTGCGTTCTGATGCGGATTTTCACCGTAGCGCAGGTCCAATGATTTAGCCCCGGCAAAGCTCAGTTCGTCAGGCAGGCTGGTGTGCCCCTCAGCCTGCTGCAACCAGCGGCTGATTTGCGCATCGTAGCGCGCGGTATGGGCAAAGGCCTTGGCCGCGAAACCACGGCGGGTCGGGGCGTCCAGCTGCTCTGCTTCGATCAGAGCCAGAACGCGTTCATAGTCGCCGGGGTCCACTACAGGCAGCACAGAGGCATGGTTCTTGGCGCAGGCGCGCACCATCGCCGGGCCGCCGATGTCGATATTCTCGATACAAGTCGCAAAGTCTGCGCCGCCAGCGAGGGTCTGCGCGAAGGGGTAGAGGTTCACCACCAGCAAACCAAAGGGCGCAATCTCTTGCTCCTGCAAGGTTGCCATATGCTCGCCGTTCGCCTGATCAGCCAGCAAGCCACCATGGACTTTGGGATGCAGCGTCTTGACCCGTCCGCCCATAATTTCGGGAAACCCCGTGACGTCCGAAACCTTGGTCACGGCCAGCCCCTCGCCCGCGAGCAAGGATGCCGTGCCTCCCGTTGAAACCAGTTCAAAGCCCAAATCAGACAGGGCTCGGGCAAAATGCACGAGTCCGGCTTTGTCAGAGACGGAAAGGAGAGCGCGTTTGTGGGTGATGGTCACAGGTCGGGTTCCAGGGAAAGGTTGCTTTGCGCCCTTTAATGGCACTTATGCGACGATGAGGCGAGCCGCGAAAAATCCGTCCACGCCCCCGTTATCTGCATAATGGCTGGGGAGAATGCGCAAGGTCCCCGTCGCCGTCAGAGCCTGCGGCAGCGCCGGAACATCCGCGGTGGTGAAGGGAGCCAGTTTCACGTTCTTGTGGCGATCGAGAAACGCTGCGACCTGCGCCTCGCCTTCCTCCGGTTCCAGCGAGCAGACAATATACAGCAGTGTCCCACCCGGCTTCACCAGCTCGACTGCTTTATCCAGCATCCGAGCCTGAGTCTTGACGTGCTCCAGCAGTGTATTGGGCGCGCGCAACCATGGCGCTTCCGGGTTCTTTCGAAACGTGCCTGAAGCGCTGCAGGGCGCATCCAGAACCACCAAATCAACGGGCTTATGGCTGTATTTGAGCACGTCGATTTTCTTCACCGCTGCACGCAGGCCGGTTCGCTCCAGATTCTGCGTGACCCGTTCGAGCCGATGGCCGCTGTTGTCCACGGCGATGACTTCCGCACCCGCACGCGCGAGCTGCAAAGTCTTTCCGCCCGGTGCCGCGCACAGATCGATGGCAACTTGACCCGATAAATCGCCCAGCGCCGCAATAGGCACATGTGCGCCCAGATCCTGCACCCACCAGCCGCCGGTTTGCCCGGTATCGCTTTCCTGAAACGCGGTGAAACCATCGCTGAAGCGGAACTGGCCCGTCAGCAAGGTCTCAGCGCTCTCCAGCGTCGTCACCGACCGGTCAACCAGACACAGATCGACCGGCGCTTCCTCTCGCGCCAAAGCGTCAAAAGCGATCACAGCGGCCTCGCCCCAATGCTCGCGCCAGCGAGCAGACAGCCAGTGTGGCAGGGTTGGTTGCGCTGACAGGATGGCCAGAAAGTCCGCACGCTCCCGGTCGGCCCGGCGCAGAACGGCATTGACCATGCCCCGATAGCGCTGCGTCGACCGGGTTCCGAGCAGGTTCACCGTCGAGGAAACGGCCGCGTGCGGCGGGGTTTCCAACAGCAAGAGATCGGTGAAACCCAGCCGGATCACGGCTTGAATAAACGGCGGCACCCCACTGCGCCCTTTGTCCAGCACCTCCGTCATCAAGTGCATGAGCGGCCCGTGATGGCGCATGGCGGTGCGGACCAGTCGCCAGGCGAAGCTTCGATCCCGGGGCGACAATCCCTTGGCCTGCCGATTAAAGGCTTCATCCAGCGACAACCCTTCGGCTGGCACGGCCTCCAGCGTGCGCGCCGCTGTCAGGCGTGCATAATCGATACGGCGCGTTGGTGCTGGACGTGCGGCACGCTGGGGCCTTTTACCTTGGGACAAGAAGCACTACTTTCAGACTATGAATTCAAAATACAAGAAAACGGCGGTTCAGACCGCTGCCTCAACCACACCGACAGCGCCCCTTCAGGGTGATACAGGCGATATGCGGCCTGTCCATGAAGTCTTTAAAGGCCTCGCCGCGTCCCGCCAACCCGAAGATGGTGGACCCGAGGGGCAGGAACCAACAACTTTCGGCGATTGGCAATCCAAAGGCCGGTGTATCGACTTTTAGGCTTTCGCTGCACCTGCACTCTTTAAGCTTTCGCTGCACCCGCACTCTTTAAGCTTTCGATGCACCTGCACTCTTTAAGCTTTCGCTGCACCTGCACCGGTAGACCCAGGCGCGTCAGGGTCCAGCGGCCAGCGCGGCCTTGGCGCGACACCCAGTTGCGCCTGCCACTCTTCGGGTTGCCCCAGTTGCAAACGCTCCGCCCCGGCCCAGGCAATCATCGCGCCATTGTCCGTGCACAGCGCCAGCGGCGGCACCACGACCCTCAGCCCCAGTTCCGTCCCCAGCGCCTGTAGCTTCACGCTCAAAGTCTGGTTCGCCGCAACGCCGCCCGCGACCACCAAAGCGGTTAGGGGCCCGTCGGTGGCCTGAACGGCCTGTCGGGTGCGGTCGATCAGCGAGTCAAAGGCCACCCGCTGAAAGCTGGCGGCAATATCTTCAGGGCGGTGACCAGCATCACTCTCAACCGCGCGCCGCACCGCTGTTTTCAGCCCCGAGAAAGAGAAATCTGTTCCAGCCCGCCCTTTGAAAGGCACAGGCAGAGGGACGGCCCGATCATCACCTTGCGCCGCCAGCTGCTCGACCGCAGGCCCACCGGGCATTGAAAGACCCATCATCTTGGCGGTCTTGTCAAAAGACTCGCCGATCGCATCGTCAATGGTTGTACCAATGCGCTGGTAGTCACCCACGCCCCGCACCAGCAAAGTCTGACAATGCCCACCGCTAACCAGCAGCAGCAGAAATGGAAAGGCGACATCATCCACCAACCGAGGTGTCAGCGCATGACCTTCGAGATGGTTAATCGACACAAACGGCTTTTGCGCGCCCAGCGCCAGCGCCTTGGCGTAACTTGCCCCGACGATAACCCCGCCGATCAATCCCGGTCCAGTCGTCGCTGCGATCCCATCGAGGTCGGCCACCGACACCCCGGCCTGATCCAGCGCCTGTGCCGTGACAGGGTCGATTTTCTCGACGTGGGCGCGGGCTGCGACTTCGGGCACGACACCGCCGTACTTGCGCACCGCGTCCCATTGGCTGAAAACCACATTGGAGAGAATGCGCTTTCCAACCGGACGGGAGGCGTCCACAACCGCCGCAGCGGTTTCATCACAAGAAGACTCGATGCCAAGAACCAACATAGCCCCTGATTGGCGCAACCACCCAAGCCCCGTCAACCGTGCAGCGGCATCACGGCCCTTGGTGCTGATGTGCGCTGAGCGGCATTCAGCGATCAGCCGACCTTACGCAGAACTGCTGCTAGGGCGCGGGTGCCGGGTTGTTCAGGGCGATCTCTTTGCCGACACCGTGCTGGAACCGACCTTACCCAAGGGCGTGAATCTGGGCCAAACTCTGCTCATCGTGCCCAGTCCTCGTGCCGCTCTCGCCCTGGCGCGGCAGTCGTGGTTTCCCGCCGTTAGTGAAGCGGCGAAGGTCGTCACACCCGGTCCGGAAACCACTCAAGCGCTCCGGGCTGTGGGGATAGAGCCGGCTTGGACGTCAGAAGCAGGCTTCCGTGGACAAGCCCTGCCTGCCGGGCTTGCGTCGATGCCGAGGCTGTATCTGGGCAACGCGGCCTTGCAGACCCGAGACCTCGCCCTTGACCTCAGCGGCGCGCACGACCGGTTTCTGCCCGTTTATCGCCGCCGGCCGCTACACCGCGCACCCTGGACCCCCGGAATCGCGCGAGAATTCAGCCGGGCGAGCGCGCTGACGGTCCTCGCCCTGTCACCGTCCCAGCGGGCAGGGTTTGAAGCAGCGCTGTCGAAACTTGGTCCCCGCAAAAGACCGCCAACCCTGAGACTCGTCACCTTTACCCCCCGAACAAAAACGCCCTTTCCAGCCCCAATTTGGTCCGAAATCGCAAACTGTCCCCTGCCCAATCGGTCATCCATGCTGAAATTTTTGCAAATCCTCCCCTTTTGATGCCAAAATAAGAAAAATTTTATATATATTTCAAATGCCCTCAGCTAAGGTGCAGACATCACCTGTTCTTGGCTTGAAACCGACCGCGCGCTAGTTTGTCCCTGCAATCATTTGGCAAAGGCGTCGCGTCGTCCCTATTTAGGTCAAAGACCTGCTATTTATCTGCTTTGTTGCACACACCACGAACCCTGCACGCGCCTCACCGAAGTCTAAGGAACCACTCCATGGTTGAGAAATCTCCGGAAGCCACCGTCATCGATGCCAATGTCAGTGATGCCGACATCAGCGATGCAACCCAGCCGTCAAAGAGCCCGGTCAATCTGTCCCTCCTTGTTGCCGTTGCTGCTTTGATCGTCAGCGGGGTGGCGTTGTTCTTGGTCATTCGCGGCAGCGACGCACCCGGCCCCAGCGAGCGCGACGCCACCTTTGAGAGCATTGAAGCGCGTCTGAAAGCCATTGAATCCGCTCCCATGGGCAGTGGCGCTGATCTCGCTGCGCTGCAAGGGGAACTGGATGCCGTCAAAGCCGGCGTGAACCAGATCGAAGGCAACTTTGCCGCCTCTGTTTCCGCTCTGACGGTCGAACTCGACCGGGTTGTCGAAAACCTCAAGACGGAAATGGTTGCTCCTGCCCCCGCAGTCGCCACGGCGAGCACTGACTCAGCCGCCGCCCTGGTTCAGGAAGTTCTGACCGAAATCAATGATCAACTCAGTGGGATGAACCAGCGGGTGCAATCAGCAGAAGCGGCACTCGACATCCTGCCCAACGACGTCTCCGAGCAGATCGCTACAGCCATTGGCGAGGTGAAGACGTCTTCAGCAGCGCAAATCGAAACGCTGCAAGCGTCGATGGACGCGGGGATGGCCGAACTTTCAAGCCGCAGCAACGCGCTGTTGGCAGAAACCCGGACCGCCTTGACTAGCCAAATTGATGAAACCTCAGCATCACTCGGCGACCGCCTCGCCACCGTTCAATCATCCCTGGAAGACAAAGTGGCCAGTCTGACCAGCACGCTGGATCAAACCAAGGCCGCAACCGCCGATCAGCTTGCCGTTGTGGATGAGACCATGAGCGGGCTGAGCGATGAGTTCACCGCGATGAAAGAAGTCTCCGTTGAGACCTCAACCAAGGTCCTCGCCGTCAACCAACTGCGCGACGCGCTGGCTTCATCCGCGCCTGTGCGCCCCCACATGACGTCGCTCAAAGCCCTGAACCCTACCGAAGACGTCCTGCTGTCCGTCCTCGACACAGTCGATGGCATTGCCGATGACCGGGTTCCGACCCAGCAAATCCTCGCCGACACCATTGCCGCCCTCAGCCCCCGCTTGGTCAGCGAAAGCCGGATCAATTCTGCCGAAGGTACAGGCGGTAAAGTGCTGGCGCGACTGGGCAGTCTTGTCACGGTAGAGCGGATCGAAGACATCGCCGCCATCCCCGGCATTGAGGGCAACATGGCGCGCGCCGCAGCACGGGTGGAGGAAGGCGATTACGACGCCGCTTTGACCGAGCTGCTGGACGACACGGTGGAAATGAACCTGAACCCGGACACCCAAGCGCGCTTTGACGCCCTGTTAACCGACTTGGGCCATCGCACGACCTACGAAGAACAGCGCCGATTGCTGGGGGATTGGGTGACGACGACCCTGAATTCTGCTCGTGCAACGGCAGCCAACTAAAACCGACGAGGAGGCCCTTCGGGAGACGACGCTATGGTTCGATTTATCCTGTTTGTTGTCCTGGCGGTGGTGCTGGTGGCAGTTGCTTATGTGTTTAGCCAAAACCCGGACTGGACTGGGTCTTTTGAAGTGATGGGCTATCGCCTGTCGGTTCATCTTGGCTTCCTGTTCTTTGGCCTACTGATTGCCTTCTGGCTGTTTGGCTGGCTGTATTTTGCCGTCCGGCGCACCCTCGCCATGCCGGCGGAAATCGCGAAAAACGCCCGTATTTCCCGCCAAAACCGGGGCTACAAGGCGCTCACACACGGTCTGGTCGCTCTGGCAGCGGGTGATCCCGATGAAGCAGACAAGCAAGCCCGGCGCGCCAACAAGCTGCTCGAAACCACCCCCGCAACCCTGCTGCTGACGGCGCAGGCGGCGCAGTTGAACGGCGATGAAGAAGCGGCCTTACAGTACTTTGAGGACATGTCCAAAAACGAGGACACGGCCTTCCTTGGCCTGCGCGGCCTGATCATGCAGGCCTTGGCGCGTGGGGATCGGAAAGAGGTTCGACAACTGCTGGAACGCGCCCGCAAGATCCAGCCGAACGCGCCTTGGATTCTGGAAACCGACTATGAATTGAGCCTGCAAACAGGGGAGCTGGAAGGCGCACAAAAGGCGGTTAAGCGGCTGGCCAGTCGTCGCCTGCTTTCGTCGGTTGACGCACGCAGTCGGCTCGCCCTGACAGAAACCGATCTTGCTTTTCAGGCCGCAGAGAAAGGCGCTTGGCGGCAAGCAGCCGACCACGCCCACCGCGCCACGAAGGAAGAACCAAAGCTGATACCGGCCCGGTCACTGGACGCCCGCGCTAATTTGGAGCTGGGCAACCTGCGGAAAGCCAAAGCACAGGCCGTCGAAGCCTGGCGCATCCGGCCTACGGCAGGGGTTGCGACCACTTACCTCCGCGCTTGCAAGCCCATCGACATCGCCGGCAAGCGAACCGCGATCATGGAACTGATTCAGGCCAACCCCAACGCCTTGTTCAGCCAGTACCTGCGGGCTGAATCGGCTATCGAAAGCGGTGATCTGGCCATTGCCAGAGACGCTGTGCAGGACTTGCCTGAGACATCGGCATCGGTCGGTGTCAACGCCCTTAAACTGCGGCTCGAAGCCATGGAAGCCGGCGGTGAAGACCGCTCGCCAACGCCGTTGGACGGACACAGCCTGCCGCATGAACCGCAAGTTTGCTCAAACTGTGGGACCGAGCACAGCCGTTGGCGGGCCGTTTGCACAGAATGTGGGTCCAGCGGCACTGTTGGTCTGCCAACGCGAGCCGCCTAGCCATCGACAAAACGACCCCACGCTAGCCGGATTGATCGCTCAACGGCACCCTTATCGGGTGTTGGGGTTGGGATTGCGGCTGGGGTAGCTCGCAGGTGAGCACCAGCGCCCCGGTACCGCCCTCGCCTGCGCCGCTGATCGGGTCATGATTCTCGATCAGCCGAAGCAGCGCCCGCCGCATCATTGAGGCAGGCAGATTGGCAACCGTATGGGCTGAAGCCGTTATGTTGCAGGTGGCCACAATCACGGAAGCCCCATCGCACAGCACGAAGCGCCACGGTCCATCTCGATTAAAGGGCGGGAAAGCGGAGGTGTCGCAGACCTGAGCCGCCAGACCCAGCGCCTGCTCCCCGGACTCAAGCCGCATGTGCTCGAATTGCGCAAACCCGGGCTTGGCGTTCAGAACACCCAAAAACAGGCTCGCGCAGACAGCGAGGAAGTCTCTAAATACGGGATTCAATCGAAGATTACTAAATTAAAACGGGAGTCAGGCATCGCTGATTTTTGGGAAACAAACACCGCTCAGCACGGTTATGCGCGGCCTACGCCCCCTTTGGCGCATAAAAAGACCCCTGCACATACAGGGGTCTTCTGAGCGAATCGCACCGTTACAGCGCGAGGATCAGCTTGAGCTTTTCCGAGGCAATCACCGGATTGTCACGATGATCAAAAGCGCCCCGGAAGCGGCCTTGGCGGTCGAGCAGGAGGATCGAAGCGCCATGATCAACCGTGTAGTCACCGTCGTCCAACGGCACCTTCTCCACAAAGATCCCCCAGCTGGCGGCCAGCGCCTCGATGCTTGCGAGATCGCCGGTAATGCCGCGAATGTTATGGGCAAAGGGTGAAATGTAGGACTGCACGACTTCCGGTGTGTCCCGTTCCGGGTCAACGCTGATGAAAAACGCCTGCAAATCCCCGCGCTCGTCGCCCAGATCGTCGATCAGCGTCGACAGCATGTACAGCGATACCGGGCAAATTTCAGGGCAGTAGGTGAAGCCAAAGAACAACACCGTTGGACGACCGGCAAATGCGGCTTCTGTGATCGGCTCACCGTTGGCTTCAATCAGCGAAAACGGGGAGCCATTCATCGGCCTGTTTCCGCTGGACGCGCCATCTCCGGGCTGTTCGAGCGGTATTGGGTTGGAGAGCAAACCGGTCTGAGCCGTCGAGGAACGCTGCTGGCTCGTCGTCCAAAACAGCGCCAGAACCACGACCACTGCAAGGCCCACGGCGCTCCATAGAATGATGCGAAAGGTCTTCATTGGTTGTGATGCTCTTTGCTGTGATCAGTGCTGTCGTGATGATCATCAGTATCGACCATCCGCGCCATGCTCTCGCGCATCGAAAGCACGTCAAACACAACCACTTTCTCGCCTGCATGTTCAAAGCTCAAAGTGGCTTCAAAAGGCTCGTCGGCAACGTGCGGGTGAGAGAGTTTCATAAACATGAGATGCTCACCGCCGGGCGCGAGCTTCACAGCGTCACCGGCAGGGATTGTCAGGCCGTTTTCGACAGGACGCATGACCACCACGTCATCCTTCATGGTCATGGTGTGGACTTCAACCTTGCCCGCATGCGCAGCGGCAACCGCGACGAGGCGATCGTCTTTCATGCCGTGGTTGGTGATGGTCAGGTAGCCGCCGCCGACGCGCGCGCCGGGGGTGGTTTCTCGGCTCCAGGCATCAGAAATCATCACACCGTGTTGGTGCATGTCTTCGCCGAAGGCCGTCGCCGCTGTGACCAGCGTGAGGCTCATCGCCAAGCCCATAGTCAGGCCCGTGACCGGGGCAGTCATATTCGTTTTCATGGTCTTTCCTGAATTCACAAAATGAAGGGTCTGTGGAGGGGGGTTCAGGAAAGGAAGGGCGGCGCTCGGGAGCCCAAGGGCAGCGTGACACGCTTGAAGCCGTTGTTCAGAGAAACGGGAGCACTGAAAACCGTGGCTTCCAGCAGGTGTGCCGGCCCTGCGTCGTGAACCGGCAGCGCCGCAGCACCCACTGCGTCGGCGCAAAGTGTGCAGTCCGGCAGTCCGGACGCCGTTGCCCCATCGCCCTCACTGAGGCAGAAAACGGCACGATCTAGCCCCGTCGGCGCAGCAAAAGCCCGCTCGACATGGGCCAGCGACAAACACAGCGCGGCCAGTCCGTGCAGCAGCAGCATGGCAAGCCGAATTTGTCGATCTCGGAACAAGGACATCATGCCCTGTCAATGACCCGCGCAGCACTTTGGGTCAATGCGCACAAGGGTTCAATATTGGATGACCAGCCCCCTGTTCGGGGCAACCTTACCCTGCGCCACGTCCCCGTAGAGCGTGGTCAGTGCCGCCAACCCCTGATGCGTTTCATAGGAAATCCACGCCTGCGCCTGCATGCCCGCCTTCATCATGAAGGCGGTGATCTGCTGGTCCAGTTCTTTGGCGCCCCAGGCGTCTGACCGCTTCTGCAGTTGCCCCGGCGCAAAGAACATCTCTCGCCGGTCTGCGGGAATTCCGGTGCCTTTGGCGGGTTCTTCCCAGTGCGTAAACCCAACCATAATGCTGTACTTCAGAGCCTCGCCCAGGTGCGTTTGGATCGCAGCAAGCAGGCGCGCGTTCCCCGACATATCGACAATCACAGTCGGCTCTGTGGCATCCAGCGCGCTGATCTCATCGTAGGTCATGACCTGCTCATAGAGATTGAGGCCCGTGACGAATTCCCGGTTGGTCGCGCTGGTCAGGCCGGTGCTAGGTTTAGCCGTGGCATCCATGGTCAAGGCCGTTGCAAGCCCGATGCTGGTTTTCGATGAGGCACTCAAAATCAGCACCCGCTCCGCCCCAAACCACTGCTTGTCGCCCAGATAATCCCAAAGGCTCCACGACGTCATGTACAGCGGCGAGAGCAGCATCATGGGCTGGTCCATCATCGGATTGGGTGCGCCCACGCGCCGGTACGTGTTGTAGCCGCGCGCCAGACCCGAGCGGTGCGGTGCACCATCAAAAACGCGGCCACGCGTGACTTCTGTCGGGTGTAGCTTGACGTGGGACGCGGTGGGCCAATAGCCGAACAGCCGGCTGCCCTCGGGCAGGTCAGCACAGCGGCTTTCCTCAACCGTCGCAAAGCCCCAGACTGGCAGCAAGCCCCAGTCGTCATCAAACTCTCCCTTCAGCGGGAAAAAATCCCAATATTTCAGCTGCTTATCCATGTTTGCATAGGTCACATTATTCGCTGAAAAACCAAACTGTTCGACCTTCATTCGCACCTCGCCCTCAGCCAGGGCTTCGAGTTCAAAGGGCCGCATGCGAATTTGCGTGGGATCACTCTTGTTGACTTGCAGCTCAGTGATCGGCTGGGGGTGACTTGCTTTGGGTTGCTCAGAGAATGTCTGCAGCTTCATCATGGCCGGCATGGCGTTGTCACGGATGCGCTGCAGGATCGCCCGGCGCGGTGCATCGTCTTCAGGCACGCTCGCGACCAGCTTGCTGAACCCGTCCAGCCGGTTTCCCTTCAGCCACGCCCGCAATTCCTTGTCCCGGGCCCAGTTGAACTGGTTCATCATCGATGCGGCGGTAAAGCGGAAGAAGTCTTCGTCGGTATTCGGCACCGGCACCACGCCGCAAATCGCATTCTTTTGGTCTTCGCCCTCATAGGTTGCTTCAACATGAGCAATCATGGCGGCGCTGAAAACAGGTTGATAGGAGCGGATCATCTGCGGCGTGATCACGTTGCCCTCGAAAATAGGACGGGTTTCCGTATTGGTGATTGCAGACGCGCTGCAATCGACGTGAAGGGTTTCAGGCGAGGTCGGAATGTGGCCTTCAACCAGGTCGATTCTATCCTTTGAAAGCCGAGTCACCCGGCCCATGCGAACAACATTGCGAATGGTCCGCAGCACGTCGGCTTCGGCGCTCGAAATCGTGGCTGCGTGGAACATCGTTGGGCGGACATTAGGGTCCAAGCGCATGAAATAGCCAGACCTCTCCAGCCGATCAAAGGCGTCGTCCCGATCGCTGGCCTGAGCCAGAGATTCCATCAGCGCAGCCTGCGATCCCATGGTGTTGGCAAAGCTTTCCATGGTCGGTTGCGTGTTTTTTCGGTCCACGAACCAGGCGTCGCGCGGCATGATCCAAGTGATGAGATCCGGGTTGACCCCATTTTGCAGCAACCAAAGACAAGCATCGATCCCCGTCTTGCCGCCGCCAATAATAACATAGTCCTTCGGCGGCTGGCTCTGGCGCACTAAGTCATTGATCGGAATGAATTTTACACCGTCATCAATGCTGAAGTTCGGCGTGTGCGTAGCGGGTACGCCTGTTTTCATGTAGGTCGCATCAACCAGCTTTTTGTAACGCACAGACTGGCTTTCTCCGCTCAACAGCGACGAAAACCGACCCTCCCCTTGGTAATCGGAAATTGGGAAATACTGAACACGACCGGTGGGCAGGAAGGTCTGACGCATGACCTCGTCGTAATAGGCCATGATCTCAGCGCCGCTGGCCAGATCACCCAAGCCCTGGTTGAGGCCAATGCGATCGATGTGGCCTTTGCTCAGTTCTTTGGAGCTGACACCATAAAAGGCGCTGGGCTGGTGCAACGTCACGAACGGATAAGCGACATTCCAGTGACCGCCTGGCGCTGCGTAACGGTCTACGATGGTCAAAGTCGCGTCGGTCTCCGTGAGCAAGGTGTCGGCAACCGCCATTCCGACGGCTCCACTGCCAACAATCAGGTAATCCGTTGCTATGTGCTTAGCCATGCGCTCCATCCATCGTGCTTTTGGAGGCAAAGTGGTCAGTGGTGATTTGTTTGTCCAGCCGTTAAGCAGGAGTTCACGGAAAAAGGGGCCCGCCACGGTGACGTGGCAGGCCCCTTT
>PAFB01000091.1 GCA_002700865.1 Rhodospirillaceae bacterium | reverse complement strand
TTTCCTCGCCAATATCGAGACTCACAAAATCACCCATATCTACCTTGTCCCGACCATGATGAGTCGACTGCTCAAGCTGCCGGAATACGTCCGGTCGCGCTTTGATCTGTCGTCGATCGAGTTTTGCATCTCCACCGGCTCACCCTGGCCGCATGACCTCAAACAGGCGATGATCGACTGGTGGGGTCCCGTGTTTTGGGAGACCTATGGAGCCTCGGAAATCGGATTCATGACCATGGCCTCCTCCCAAGACGCACTGGAACGCCCGGGCACCGCCGGGCGGATGCACATGGGCGGCAGTGTGCTGATCCTGGACGAAGCCGGACAGGAAGTGCCGCGCGGGACTGTGGGCGAGATACACGCGCGCATGGATGTTTTTGGCGACTTCGAATACTCCAACGACCCAGAAGGTCGGCAAGCAGCAGAGAAGCACGGGCATATTTCTGTCGGGGATCTGGGCTGGCAGGACGAAGATGGATATCTGTTCATCACAGACCGAAAGAAGGACATGATTATTTCCGGCGGTGCCAATATTTTCCCCGCCGAAATCGAAGCTGTCCTGATCCGAGCGCCCTTTATCCGCGATGTCGCGGTCTTTGGCGCGCCGGATGCTGAGTTCGGCGAACGGGTAGTTGCCGCCATTGAGCCTGGGCCCGACTGGAGCCCAAATGCCGACGAGGTCCGCACTTTCCTCGATGGTCGGCTTGCCCGCTTCAAGCATCCACGGGTCATCGACTTCCATGAAGCCCTGCCGCGGGAAGACAGCGGCAAGATCTTCAAAGCCCGCTTGCGAGCCCCCTATTGGAAAGATGCAGGCCGCAAGGTATAGGCCGCTTGATCAACACGTCGCCTTCCAAACACCGGAGCCAATGTCATCCATGGCGCTGATGTCATGGCCTCGCTGAGGTTGGCGGATACATGGACCGATAAACCGATGGACCGATAGACCGGGCACCGAGGCGGCATGGCTGTTCTGGCGTAGATCAGTCCGTCGTGACCCGTGCATGAAGTCGCACGTTGACCCCTTCGCCCATGGAGTTGGAAAACGGACATAGCTTGTGTGTGGTTGACATGAGCCGGTCAGCCTTTTCCTGATCCATGCCGGGCAGATGAGCGGTGATATCCACGTCAAAGCGCAACCGCTTGTTTTCATCAGAGTTACCCAGTCCAACCGCAACAGTAGTCTGCCAATCCTCACCCAGCTCGACACCCTTGAACCGGGCTGCTTCCTTCATCGCATTGTCAAAGCAGGACGCATAGCCCAGCGCGAATAGGTCTTCAGGCGTCAGGGCTTCCTGTCCAGAACCGGGCAAAGCGGTCTTCACGGTAAAGCGGCCATCATCCAGACTACTCGACCCCGAGCGTCCCCCTTGGGCGGTTGCGGCGGTGTGGTAGAAGATTTTCATGGGACCAGAACCCTTGTCTCTTGCGTAATTGGAATGCCGAAAGTGATAGCCGAGGACTATCACCGGAAAAGGGGGCTGTCATGCCATCAAGCATGCCAAGAGCTCTGACCACAGCTTCGGCGGTCATGGCCGAGATGGGCGGGTTTCTGAGCTAACCAATAGGACAGGTTCAGCTGTTCTTGTCGCTGTTCAGCGGTGATTTGAGCCAAGCAGGTGGCAACTGTGATGAAAGCCATTACACTCGACCGGGCGGCTGAATGGGGAGGCTTTTATGTCAACTGCGCCTGTCTTTAGTATCGACCCCCGCGCCTTCTGGCACGATCCCTACCCCACGCTCAAACAAATGCGCGCCCAAGCCCCCATCGCCTACGTGCCGGAGTTGGGTGCAACGCTCATGGTTAAGCGCGATGATATCGCCGTGAACGAAAAGCTGATTGAGGTGTTTTCTTCCGTACAGCCAGACGGATTGATGACCCAGTTGATGGGGCAAAACATGATGCGCAAAGATGGCCGGGACCATCGCGCCGAGCGCAAAGCAATCTTTCCAGCGATCTCGCCGAAGACAGTCAAGCAGGTCTGGCGGGCCGCCTTTGATGAGATGGCAGATCTTGTGCTCGAAGACCTCGCCCCCCTGAAACAAGCTGACATGACCAGCGATATTGCGCGTCGGCTGGCCGGCGAAGCACTGTGTCTGGTGACAGGACTCACGAATATGGACTGGCAAACCATGGACCGGGTCAGTCAAGGCCTGGTCGATGGTTGCGCCAATTATGCCGGTGATCCGGCCATAGAGGCGCATTGTCGGGACTGCGTCGAGACCATCGACAGGCACGTTAGCGAGCGCTTGCAAGCCAACCGCGAACAGCCTGACCACTCCTTGCTTTCCGTGCAGTATCAGGCGGGGATGAGCGACCGGCAGAAT
This sequence comes from Rhodospirillaceae bacterium, assembly GCA_002700865.1. Classification (GTDB taxonomy): domain Bacteria; phylum Pseudomonadota; class Alphaproteobacteria; order UBA7985; family UBA7985; genus UBA7985. The sequence goes on along the minus strand of PAFB01000091.1, from coordinate 6,823 downwards.
GGGATCAATATTCGACTGGCGATTTCAGGCGGCCAGAACGAGACGCGTGACGCGATCGCGGGGACCATCTGGGCGCTGCTGGCTCACCCGAACCAACGCGCGCGGGTCGAGCAGGGACAGGCAACTTGGCTGGATGCTTTCGAGGAGTATGCGCGCTGGATGTCTCCTATCGGCATGTCGCCGCGCCGGGTGGCGCAGGCTTATGAGTTTGGCGGGGTTCGCTTTGAGCCTGAAGACCGGGTGTTCCTGATGTTCGGCTCTGGCAATCGCGATGAAGGCATCTTCCCCAACCCCGACCGCTATGACCTCAGCCAAGACACCACCCCCGCCATATCGTTCGGCGCAGGTCCGCATTTCTGTGCGGGAGCCTGGATATCCCGCTGTCTGATCGCCGAAGTCGTGCTGCCAAAACTGTTTGTGCGGTTTGAAAATCTGCGACTTGCCGGTGAGGTGCCCTTTGGCGGATGGGCCTTTCGTGGTCCGCTGAGTATGCCCGTGCGTTGGGACTGAGCGAAGGACGCTGATTTCCCCTCTGGTCAGGTGATGATACCGGACTGTCAGGTTTCTCTGGATATTGCCAATTTTCTTGTCTTCAAAGGGTTCTTCGGTCTCGAAATCGACCCCTTGGTCGCTTGCCCATGTGCGGCACTGCACCCACAGTCACTGCCGAATTCACTCAGCGTGCTGCAAACTTGGGATCCTTCTTTTGCCCTGCACCTCGCCGAAGAGAAAGAAAGGCGGATTTCATGGGGCGCGCGTGGCCAGTTTTGGTTTTGCTGGCTTTGACACAGTTTTGCGCAAGCTGGGGTTCACTGACCATTATCGGTGTTCAGGTCGAAATGCGCGCCGGGCTTGGGATTTCAGCGGACGCGATTGCCGCGCTGGTCTGGTCCTATTCCTTTGGCATCGCAGTTGGCGCGCTGCTGGCCCAAGTGGTCATCGGTCACTGGCCCCGACGCATGGTGCTTCTGACGTCGATGAGTCTGCTGGGGCTGGGTGCCTGCGGCTTGGGTATGGCGCAGAACTGGGAACAGGCTATGGTCGCGCGGGTTATCATGGCGATCGGGGGTGCTTCGATCATGCCGACAACCACGGTGATCGCGACTTCCATCGTGCCTGAGTCACAGCGGCCTGCGGCGCTTGCCGTCGTCTTTACCGGCCTGACTGTGTCGCTGATCCTCGCGCTGCCCATTGCCAGCTTTGTCGGGACAGCCTTAGGCTGGCGGGCCGCATGGTTCGTGTCCGGAGGCGCGGCTTTTGTTGCGACCGTCGGGTTGGCATGGGGTGTTCCCAGGGGTGTGCGGGGGACCCGAGCCTCTTGGCAGGCCATGCGCACGATCATCGCAGACCGGGCAACCATGCTATCGATCATCACGACGCTTCTTCTCATCGCAGGCGGTTTTCTCACCTTTGCCATGATCTCGTTTTGGCTGGTGGAAGTCGCTGGAACCCCGCGCTGGATCGTCGTGCCGGCCCTGCTCGCCTCTGGCATCGCTTCAACCGCCGGCAACGCCATTTCGGCACCCTTCCTGAGAGTCATTGGCCGCGACAACACCATCATTTTCGGCATGGTGTTCACGGCGGGTTGCTTCCTGGTTCTCTGGATCTTGCCGCAAGCCTACTGGCTGGCTTTAGCGGCGTTTGTGCTGGTAGGTCTGGGGTGGTCACTGTGTTTGGCACCGCTGCAAGCCCGTCTGGTTGCCACATCCGGCCCCCGCGCACAGCTGGCACTGGCCATCAACGCATCAGCATTTTTTGGCGGTCAGGGCTTGGGCGCTCTTGCCGGGGGCAGCGTTTATGAGACCTTTGGACCGGTCCTGATGCCGCTGTTCTCCCTGCTGGTCCTCGCCTTCGCGACGGCTCTTTTCATCGCCGCCAAAAGCATCCCGTCGACCCTGCTGGATCAGAAACATCCAGCAAACAGCGCCTAGCCCGGTACATACCCCCGGTAGCACTGTCTGACCGCCGGTCTTATCCTCAGATTTTCCGCTCACTGCGTGGTTTGACACCGCGGGGCTCATTCCGCTCCGTGGTTGGCTGTGGTTAAACGGGGGTTCTCAGATAAAGGCGAAGCTGACAGGGAGCCCTTGCCCCGTTCCATCGCTTGAAGGAAAGCAACCGCGTGAGTCTCGGCGACAAGTACGATGTTCTTCAGGCCGTCTTTGGATTTGACGGCTTCCGCATGGGGCAGGAAGCCATCGTGGACCGACTGCTGGCCGGCACCAACTCCCTCGCCGTGATGCCGACCGGGGCCGGAAAGTCGCTGACCTATCAGGTTCCGGCCTTGGTCATGGGCGGGCTCAGCCTCGTTGTCTCGCCACTGGTTGCCCTGATGCAGGATCAAGTTGCCGCCCTGCGGCTGGCCGGGGTCAACGCGGCGAGCATCAATTCCGCGCAATCCCGCGAAGAAAACGTGCGCATCTGGCGTTCCGTCGCAGCAGGGGAGGTGCCAATCCTCTACCTTGCGCCCGAACGGCTGATGACCGAGCGCATGATCACGGCTCTGAGCAATATTGGCTTGTCGCTGATCGCAATCGACGAAGCGCACTGCATCTCGCAATGGGGTGCGAGTTTCCGGCCGGAATACGATGCCCTGTCTCGCCTGCGTGAGACATTCCCCGGCACCCCGATTGCCGCCGTGACAGCCACCGCTGACGAACCGACCCGCAAGGACATCGTCGCCAAGATTTTCGGCGGACAGGCTGAAGTCTACGTCGCCGGCTTTGACCGTCCCAACATTCGCCTGAACGTCCAGCCCAAGCAGCGACCGCGCGACCAATTGCTCGCCTTTCTCAAAGACCACGAAGGGCAGAGCGGGATTGTCTACACCCTGTCCCGCAAGAACAGCGAGGCCTACGCCGCCTTTCTCAGCGACAACGGCTACAACGCCCGCGCTTATCATGCAGGACTGACGCCGGATCAAAGGGCGGACACTCAGACCGCATTCATGACCGAACCGGACCTGATCGTCTGCGCGACCATCGCCTTTGGCATGGGGATCGACAAGGCAGATGTTCGCTTTGTTTTTCACGCAGATTTGCCGGGCTCGCTGGATGCCTACTACCAGGAAATCGGTCGCGCAGGCCGCGACGGTGCGGCGGCGGTGGCGCATATGGTTTTCGGTGCTCAGGACATCAACATGCGCCATCGCTTCATTGATCAGGAGTTCGCCGACGAGGAACGCTGCCGCCGCGAGCATGCTCGTCTCGGCGCGCTGATCGCCTATTGCGAAGCCCCGGAGTGTCGCCGCCAGACCCTGCTAGCCTACTTTGGCGAACCATCAGACGTTTGCGGCAACTGTGACCTTTGCCTGGACACCAGCGAGAAAATCGACGGTACAGCCTTGGCGACAACCTTCCTTAATGCTGTCGGAGCCACTGGGAACCGGTTTGGTGCCACCTACGTTATCGAGTTCCTGCTGGGCAAAGCCACGGACAAGCACAGCGCCAATCGCCACGACACGGACCCTTGTTTTGGCAGCGGCTCCGCACAGTCCAAATCGTTCTGGCAAAGCCTTTCGCGGCAGATGGTCGGCGGCGGATTGCTGGAGCGCGATGTTTCTGGCTTTGGCGGGCTCAGCGTGACGGCAAAGGGGCAGGCTGTTTTGCAAGGACAGAACCGCTTTGAATACCGAGAAATTGCCCCGCCGCCAGAGCGGGCTTCTCGAACGGAGCGGCGGACTGACACGCAGGCTTCTGTCGCCGACGTTGACAGTGGCCTGTTACAGGCGCTCAAAGCCAAACGAACGGAGTTAGCGCGGGAGCGATCTGTGCCACCCTACGTTATCTTTTCCGACAAAACCCTGATTGATATGGCCCATCGTCAGCCCACCAATGCTGAAGAATTTCTCGACCTTCACGGTGTCGGCGCGAAGAAAGCGGAGCAGTTTTCGGCGATTTTCCTCGCAGTTTTGGCGAACAATCGCTGAAATCAGCCGCGCTTCGCCCAAACTCTCAAGCGCAAAATGACCTCGAAATGATCCCGGATCAGGGTTTATTGATCCGTCTACGGCCCTTGGATTCACAGTGCGAATCTGATCGCGACCCCACAAATGCCTCAAAAGTTACACCGTTTAGCCCCCTAATCCGGGCCTATCCCCAATAAAATGGGCCTTCTCCGCCTGTTTGTGCGCATAATCTCTTTTCATTCACGCGGGTTTCATTTAACGAAAAACCAAATCGGCTCGGTGTAGAAACACCACGACACAAGGGAGTAACCATAATGTCTAAAACAGCCTTTACCGCACTGGTTTCCGCAGCAGCAAAGCAAGCTGGCGTTCCAGAGTCCCAGGCAAAGTCCACAATCGATGCTTTCCTCGGTCAGCTTCAATCTGAACTGGTATCGGGCAACGACGTTGCCGTTGGCTCTTTCGCGACGATCAAGTCCGAAGTCCGCGCAGCACGCACCGGCCGTAACCCCTCCACGGGCGCCGCTATCGATATTCCTGCAAAGCGCGTTGCATCGTTCAAGCCTTCCACGGCACTGAAAAATGCACTTGGTGAAGCTTCTACCAGCTAAGCCAAGCGATTCCGTGCAAGAACCGCGTTCCGGGTGACTGCACGTAATCAGGATAATGTTCTCATGAGAGGCACGAAACGGCACAATGTACTGTCGTTATCGCGCCTTTTGTGATTTTGGGCTTATTTTTTCCTCGATATTGTGATTTGGCAGGAAATTGGCACACTCCGGGTATCTAATCTTGGAGATGTCATGAAAGCCTTTCCTCTCTTCATCACCGTTGCCGACCGACCGCTGATCGTTTTTGGTGGTGGGGAAGAAGCTGCGGCAAAGATCCGGCTGCTGCTCAAAACCGACGCGCGGCTGCTGGCGGTGGCTTCTGAGTTTGAGCCAGCGGTCGCTGATCTCGATGGGCTGACCCGGATCACTCAAGACCCTCTCACCTTCGACCTGCCAGCCAACACGCCCTTTGCCTATGCCGCGACAGGTGACGCCGACCTTGACGCAGACCTTGCGCGCCAAGCGCGCGCGGTGGGCGTTCTGGTGTGTGCGGTGGACCAGCCGGATGTCTCGGACTTTTCCACTCCAGCGCTTGTGGACCGAGACCCAGTTGTTGTTGCAATCGGGACTGAAGGCACGGCCCCAGTCCTCGCCCGCGCGGTCAAAGCACAAGTCGAGTTTCTGCTGGAACCAAGTCTGGGCCTGATCGCCCGCACGGCTGCCAGCCTGCGGCAGCACGTCGCCAAGGCCCTCGAACCGGGTGAGCCGCGCCGGACCTTCTGGCGGCGGTTTTTCAACAGTGCGCGCAAGGAGCGCATGGCCTCGGAAGACGCCGTGTTGGCGCTTGGCAAAACACTACTGACCGACGCTTCTTCCCAGCGCGGTGACGCACCGGCCGTCGGTAGCCTGACCATTGTTGGGACGGGCGCGGGCGAGGCTGATTTGCTGGCGATTGCCGGACATCGTGCGCTCGATACCGCCGCCGTGGTGCTCTACGACCCCTTGGTCAGCCGCTCCGTTCTGGAGTTGGCGCGACGAGAAGCGATTTTGCAGAGGGTCGAAGTGGGCGGCCAAGCCGAAATCCTGCGTCAGGTCGCAGCGGGTCATCAGGTTGTCCGCCTCGTTTCGGGCAGCGGCGCACTGGCGGAACGCGAATACCGGACGGCACAGGCTGCAGGGCTTTCCGTGCGCCTGATCCCCGGCACGGCCCCTGCCACAGACCTCTTTTCTAACCCTGAGCGCGCGACCAACCCAAGGCGCGCTTCTTCCTCTCTGTTTTCACGAAAGGCTGCTTGACCATGGCTGCTGCATTGACCACCAAGGCCATCCTGACCGCAAATGACGTCCGCAACGGTGATGTTGTTTTCTGGACCGAAGACCAGACTTGGTCGCTGTCGATTGACGATGCTGCAATCGGCTACGGCACGGAAGAAACCGACCGACTCACCGAGGTCGGAACCCTCGCGGAAGCGGCAAACACCGTCGTCGGCGCTTATCTGGTGGCGTTGAAGCCCGAAGAAAGTAACGCGCGCACGCCGGTAAAGCTGCGGGAAGTGCGTCGCCTGGCTGGCCCAAGCATCGACTTTGCTCAGGCCGCGTAGAGGCTGTTGGCATGTATCAATACGACGACCACGATCAATCCTTTGTCGAGGCCCGCGCCCGCGAGTTCCGCGATCAGGTTGAACGCCGCCTTGCTGGACAACTCAGCGAGGATGAGTTCAAGCCGCTGCGTCTGCAAAACGGGCTTTACCTGCAACTTCACGCCTACATGCTGCGCGTGGCCATTCCCTATGGCGAGTTGAGCAGCGGACAACTGCGTAAGCTTGGCTACATCGCCGATACCTATGACAAGGGCTATGGCCACTTCACCACCCGGCAGAACATTCAGTTCAACTGGCCCAAACTGGTTGATACGCCCGACATCCTCGACCATCTGGCCGCGGTGCAAATGCACGCGATCCAGACATCGGGCAACTGTATCAGGAACGTGACGTCGGACCTCTTCGCCGGGGTCGCAGCGGACGAGTTTATCGATCCCAGACCGATCTCGGAGCTGATGCGTCAGTGGTCCATGCTGCACCCCGAATTCGCCTTTCTCCCCCGCAAGTTCAAGTTTGCTGTGACGGGCGCGGCTGATGACCGTGCGGCGATCAAGTTTCACGATATTGGCATTTGGGCCAAAGTGGACAGCGCGGGTCATCCGATTTTTGACGTCTACGTCGGCGGTGGTCAGGGGCGGACTCCCCGTGTGGCCAAGCTATTTGAGAGCGCCGTTTCCCTGCCTGAACTCATGCCCCTGCTCGATGCCATGCTGCGGGTCTATAACCTGCACGGACGGCGGGACAACAAGTATAAGGCGCGCATC
>PAFB01000090.1 GCA_002700865.1 Rhodospirillaceae bacterium | reverse complement strand
GCATGCGAACCGCCTCCGTCGGATCCAAGTCCACAGCCGGGATGCCGGCCAGCGCATGGATTGGATCTGCGAGGTATTCAAACAGGTCGCTCTCTTGCCCTAAGTCTTCGAGTTTTTCCAGCGAAACCGCCTGCTCTAAATCGAATGGCCCGGTTGCAAGACGGCGGAGGCTCGTCACATGGCCCAGTGTCCCGCAGGCCAGCGCAAGGTCCCGGGCCAGCGCGCGCACGTAAAACCCCTTGGTGGCTTCAACTTCAAAGGTTGCCGCGTCGGGCGCATAAGACAGCAGTTCGAGTCGGTAAACCGTCATGGGTCGGGCGGCGAGTTCAAAGTCTTCGCCCTCCCGGGCAAGGTCGTAGGCCCGCTCGCCCTCGACCTTGATCGCCGATACCTTGGGCGGCACCTGCATGATGTCGCCATGGAAGGACGCCATGGCCGCCCGGACATCGTCTTCGCTGGGGCGGACTTCGCTGGTATCGAGCACCGCGCCTTCGGCGTCATCCGACGCCGTGCGCGCGCCAAAAGCCACGGTAAAGGTATAGGTCTTGGGGCCGTCCATCACATAGGGCACGGTCTTCGTCGCCTCCCCCAGCGCCACCGCCAGCACACCGGTCGCCAGAGGATCAAGCGTGCCGCCATGACCCGCCTTCTGCGCGTCGAACAGCCGACGGACCCGATTGGTGGTCTCCGTCGATTGCAACCCTTGTGATTTATCGATGATGATCCAGCCATGAATGGGCTGGCCCCGTTTGCGTCGCGCCATATCTTTGTGATTAACCAGTTATCACCAAACAACCATTGAGCCGGGTTCCTAGCGCTTCCCGGCTTCGATGCCTAGAAAAACAGGGTTTCCCATGCCGCACGCCTCCCCTCTGACAGACGAACAGCGCCAGCAAATGCTGGCCGACAACCCTCGCTGGAGCCTCAGCGACGCCGGAGACGCCGTTTCCCGACAGTACCAGGGCCGCGACTTCGTACACGCCTTTGCCTTCATGTCCGCCGTTGCCATCGAGGCCGAAAAGCTCAACCATCACCCCGAGTGGTCCAACGTCTACCGCACCGTGACCATTCGCCTGACGACCCACGACACGGGCGGGTTGAGCGACCTCGACGCGCGCCTGTTGGAGCGAATCGAGGCCCTCGCACATCGCTTGTCGATGGATTGAGCCCAACCATGCGCTTTGCCTGGACGCTCGGGCTTGCGGGCCTCATCCCCTTCTTCGCCGGCCTCGTGCTCACGCTCAATGGCACCTGGTCCACCTATGCTGTCCGGGGAATCACACCCGACGGGCCGCGCATCATGCTGTCGTACGGCGCTATCATCCTGTCGTTCATGGGGGCCATCCATTGGGGCACCGCGCTGGAGCGTGAGCCGGACCGCGCCTGGCCCTATGGCGCATCAGTGCTGCCGGCGCTCTATGGCTGGCTGATATGGGGGCTGTCACTGCTCAACCCGGCAGACGTGGGCTTGCTTATGATCGCGCTGGGACTGGGCTTTGTCATCCTGCTGATTTTCGACCTGATGCGAAGCCGCGCAGGGGATTTCCCAAAGTGGTACCCGCGCATGCGCGTTGTGCTGACAATCGGGGCAGCAGGCAGCCTGAGCCTTGCCGGGCTCTATTCGCTCTGAGCTGTGTTGACCACAAATTGCCGATCGATGTCCTGCTGGGTCATGGTCGGTGGCACAACAGTGATCGGCACCCGTGACTGATTGATCAGATTGCGCGCCAGCGAGCTGACAAGCGGGCCGGGGTTTTCGCCCTTGGCGGCCGCAAGGATGAACACCACAATTTCGCGGCGTTCGCTGATCAGCTCCAAAATCGCGTCAGCACGGTTGCCAAAGCGCACAAAATTCACCGGCTCGCGCCCGGACAGCCGCACCACGTCGGCGGAGTTGCGGGCCAGCAGGTGATTAGCCTCCTCGCGCGCTTCCTGCTCGGCCATTTCACGCAAGCTGGCCCAGTGCATAAAGTTATCTGGCTCAATCACCCGCAGCAAAGCAACGCGACAGGCCGTGGCTTTAGCGCGGGCACAGGCGTAGTTCAGCGCGACCGTCGACTCTTCTGAATCGTCGATTACGACCAGCAACAGCGGCAGTTCATCGTTTTCAGGCGCAAGGCTTGCGTCTGTCATAGAATCTCCATCAGCACTGAAAATACGCCAAGATCAGCGGCGGTTCCGGAACACCCTCTCGGTGATCCATCCAGCCGCGACCGCGACTAATACGCATATCAGACCATAAAGGAAAGCATAATCCTTCGCCCCACGCGACACCAGAGCCACAAAACCCTGCTGCTGTATCGCAAAAGACTCCTCGGCCAGCTTGACCTTGGCAACGCTGCGCAGCGCGCCTTCCTGAAAGATCTCGATCTTGTAGTCGCCCACCGGTGCACTCGGCGGCAACGGGATTTCGGCGAAGAACAGGCCAGTGGGCTGCATCTTGATCGCTTTTGGCATGATCAGCACAGCGCCTTCTCGGATCAATGCCTCTTCAAATTCGTCACCGTCGCGGCGCAGGGGAATGTCGGCAGACGACAACTCCGCCCGGATCGCCGGAATCACCTGTGGCGCGCCATCAATGACTTCGCTGACTTTGATGCCGAAGCGGCGCACGCTGCGGGTAAAGCTGACGTCCCGGTCGGGGCCGGTCAGCTCAAGTCGAATTGGCACGTCCGGGGTCGCCGTTGAGCCGAAGACGCGTACGATGGTTTGCCCGCTGAACAGGCCAACTGAAACCTCACTCTCCACAGCGGCAACGTCGGGACCCTGCGCCCGTGCGGTATTGGCAAAAGCCAAGCTGACGGCCATGGCCACAGCCACCGTCATAAACGTCATCATCACCAGCGGGGCGCGCGTCAAACCGGGTCGAAGGCGCTGAAACCAGAGGTGCTTATCCATGACCCGCTCCGTTGGTGAAGGAGAATTGGATCGCCGGGCCACCGACCAGCAGGTCAGAAAGGATTTTGAAGCACACCGCCAAGACAATCAGCGCAAGCAGAATACGCAGCTGTTCCGCGTTAAACCGCCCCGAAAGCCGAACCCCGATCTGCGCACCAATCACCCCGCCCAGCAGCAGCAGTCCAGCGAGCACCAGATCGACCGTGCCGTTAAACCAGGCGTGCTGGAGCGTGTTGTTTGCTGTGACAAAAATGATGGTGAACAGCGACGTGCCCACAACCACCAGCGTCGGCATGCCCAGCAGATAGATCATCGCCGGAACCATGATAAAGCCGCCGCCCACACCCATAATCGCGCTCAAAAAGCCGACGCCCAAGCCGACAGTCACGGGCAGGATGGCTGAGATGTAGAGCTTGGATCGCGGGAACTTGGTGCGGAAGGGCAAGCCGTGCATGAACCCGTGGCGGCGCTTGTGCATGGCGGTTTTGCCAGCGCGGCGACGCATCATGGCTTGCAGGCTTTCGAGGAACATCAGCCCCCCGACCGCGCCCAGAAACACCACGTAAAACAGCTGAATCACCAGATCAATCGATCCCAGCGTGATAAGCCACTTGAAGGTAAAGACCCCCAGCGTCGAGCCAATCAAACCGCCCGCGACCAGCAGCACGCCCATTTTGATATCAAGGTTGCCGCGCCTGAAATGCGCCAGCGAGCCAGAGACCGACGCCGCACAAATCTGTGTGGCCTCAGTGGACACCGCGACCGACGGCGGAATGCCGAGGAAAAACAGGATCGGCGCCATCAGGAAACCACCACCGACGCCGAACAGACCACTCATGGCGCCGACCAGAGCGCCGAAAAACAGAATAACGAAGGGGTTGGTCGCCATCTCAGCAATGGGAAGATACACGCTCATACTGTCGCTGTTCCCTTCCCTTGCTTCATGCTCTGTACCCTTACTCTTGAGAGAATTACGCGCGGAGAAGTCCGACGATGTCGTAAACTTGGTTTATGACGGGGTCAGCGATGCCCCGCGCCCGCTCCGCACCGTCTTTCAAGACCGTGTCAATGTGGCCGGGGTCGTTCATCAGGCGCTGCATTTCGGCACCGATGGGTGCCATCTGATCAACCGCACGCTCGGTCAGCATGCCCTTGAAGTCGCTGAAGGACTTGCCTGCCAGATCGTTGAGAACGTCGTGCAGGGACTGGCGTCCCAAAGCCGCGTAAATCGTAACCAAGTTAGCCGCTTCCGGGCGTTCCTTGGCAAAGGCATCGGTGATGGCGCCGTCGGCGTCGAGCACTTCCGCGCCGGGCAGGGCCTGCGGATCGGTCTTGGCGCGGCGGATTTTGTTGGCGATGGCGTCGGCGTCGTCGTGCAGGTTGATGCGGGACATGTCCGAGGCTTCAGATTTAGACATCTTCTTCGAGCCATCCCGCAGCGACATAATCCGGGCAGCAGCACCCATGATCAACGGTTCGATCATCGGAAAGAAATCGACGCCAAAGTCATTGTTGAACTTACCGGCGATATCACGCGTCAGCTCCAGATGCTGCTTTTGGTCCTCACCGACCGGCACGTGGGTCGCCAGATAGGCAAGGATGTCGGCGGCTTGCAGCACGGGGTACCCGTACAGCCCCACGGACGCGGCTTCGCGGTTCTTGCCAGCCTTGTCTTTGAACTGCGTCATCCGGTTCAGCCATCCGACCCGCGCGACACAGTTAAACACCCAACCCAGCTCAGCATGCGCACGCACCTGCGACTGGTTGAAGATGATCGAGCTCTTGGGGTCGATCCCCGCCGCGAGAAAGGCGGCTGTAATTTCGCGGGTCTGGTCGGCAAGCTTGGTCGGGTCCTGCCAGACGGTGATCGCGTGCAGATCAACGACACAGTAGACGCACTCGTAGTCACTCTGCAGATCAACGAAGTTGCGCACGGCACCGAGGTAGTTGCCCAGATGAAGTCCGCCGGTCGGTTGTACGCCGGAGAAAATGCGCTTTGTTGTTGCACCTTGATCGGTCATGGCGCTGCTCCCTGAATTTGAGGCGGCCTTAAATATACTGGTCCCTATGACGCCCTTAGGCCGACGCGGTCAACCCGAGCGCCTGCGGAACCTTCGCAACGCTGCCATGGCTGAAGCCGGCACAGCCCCTATAACAACGCATATCAATATGTATACAACAAGGCCGAAAAAGACGAGGCAGACCAGCGCTGGCCCCTTGGGCCACAGGCTGGAACTGGCAAAAACAGGCACCAACGGCGCTTTCAGCAGGGCCAGGCCAATCCCCATCAGCCCTGCCGCCAAACCACAGCGCAGGATCAGCGACACCAGCGCGGTATCCAGGCTCAGGAAGCCACGCCGCCGGGTCAGCCAGCCTGCGATCAGCACTTGCACCCACGCCGCCAGCGCCACCGACAGCCCCAGACCCATGACCCCAATCCGTGGAAACAGCACCACCGCCACCACCACCTGCACCGCGACGCCGAAAAAGGTCAGCAGCATGGGGGTGAGCGTGTCTTTGAGCGCGAAGAAGGTGGGATATAGGATACGCTGGACGATCACCGGCGTCAGACCCAGCGCTAGCGCCAGCAGAATCCACGCGGCCTGCTCTGTCGCGTGCCCGTCAAAGGCGCCGTACTGGAACAGCGTAGACAGGATTTCACGCGGCATGATTGCCAGCGCAACGGACGCCGGAATCGCGACGAAGGCCGCGAGGCTGAGGCCTTCGTGAATGGTCGCTTCGGCCTGTTTCGGCTCTTCGCGGGCCAGCGCGCGGCTCAAGGTGGGCAGGATCACAGCGCCAAAGGCGATACCGATCATCCCCAAAGGCAGGAAATACAGTCGCTCGGCATAGTACAGATGAGCCTGCGCACCGACGTTCTCAGACGCCAAGGCGCGGTTCACCAGTGACGCGATTTGCAGACCCGAAGCCGACAGAATCCCCGGACCCATCAGCAACAGCATCGACCTGAGCCGCCTATCAAACCGGGGCAGACGCGGCAGGACCGTTATGCCAACCAGCAGGCTGACCAGAACCCACGCCAGCCCAAACTGGAGCGCGCCTGCCGTCAGCACACCGGCGCTGAGCACGTGCGCCGGGTACCCCACTGCCGGAACCAGCAGCACCAGCGCGGCGATCAGCACCACGTTGTAACTGATCTGCACCGCCGGACCGGCAGCAAAGCGCCGGTTGGCGTTGAGGATGCCAATGCACAGCGCCATCAGCGACGTCAGCGTCAGATAGCCAAACATGATCCGGCTGAATGTCACCGCGAGGCTGAAACGCTCCCCGCCAACCTCGTAGCCCTGCGACAGGAATCCAACGACCGCCGGCATCTGCCAAAGCACAAGCGCGCTCAACGGTAGCAGGATCAACAGCAGCGTGGCCATGACCTGCCCGGCAAAGCGCGCCGCCGCGGCCTTGCCGTCGCGGGTCTGAGTCTCTGTGTGGGTTGGGACAAAGGCAGCGTTAAAGGCGCCCTCCGCGAATATCTGGCGGAACGAGTTGGGCAGCGTGAGCGCAAAGGTGAAGGCGTCGCCCAGTGGACCGGCACCGATGATTGCCGCCATGAAGATATCGCGGACATAGCCGAACAGGCGGCTGACCAGCGTCAGGCCGCCGACCATGCCAACGGATTGAGCGAGCGTGCCGTCCTTTTCAGCGGCAGTTTCGGAGGCATTTTCGGTGGCGGTATGGCGCTTGGGGTTTTCAGCCATCAGCCAGGCTTTCCATCACCCGAGTTTTCACGCGCGCCAGCCGGTCCGTGCTTTCAATCTTCCCGCCCAGTCCGTCACGCAAATAGAACACGTCAACATAACGCTGACCGTAGGAGCTGATCTTGGCACTGTGGATCGCCAGCCCGTCAGCCCCCAGCGCCCGCGTAATACGGTACAGCTCTCCGGGCCGGTTTGGGCCGCTGACTTCGAGCAGGGTGAACTTATCCGAGGCACGGTTGTCCACGACAATGGCGTGGTCGGGGTCGAGTACCTGAATCCGCTGCGAACGCCGCTTGAGGCGCTTTTCGATTTCCGGACCCAGCGGCATTTCACCCGTAACCACGCGGAAAATCGTTTCGCTCAAGCGGTGCCGCTGACTGTCGTCGAGAGCCTCGCCCTGGTGGGTGGAAACGGCGAAGGTGTCCAGCACCATCGAATTCCCCAAAGTGTGCGCCTTGGCCCCGTCGATATCAAAGCCGCAAACCCCAACCGCCCCAGCGATCCCGGCGAACATGCCCGCGTGATCGAGAACGTAGACAAACACTTCAGTCCAGCCTTCGGCCTCGTGCTGCCGGAACGACACCCCGATTTTGGCATCCTTCGCACCGGTTTCGGCCATCAGGCCGAGGTGGCAATTGATGGTGTCAGGGTCATAAGCCAGCCAGTAAGAGCGCGGCGCGACCTGGCGCAGGGTGTCGAGCTGTTCAGTGAGTTCGGGGCGCAGCACCTGTGCCACGCCGTCCTGACATTCGCGCGCCCGGTCGGCTTCACGGGGCGAATCGGTACCCAGAGTCAGCACGTCGGACGCGCCGACAAACAACTGTCCCAGCAGCGATCCCTTCCAGCCATTCCAGACATCCGGCCCAACCGCGCGTATATCGGCGACGGTGAGCACAAACAGCCCGCGCAAGCGCTCAAGCGATCCGGCGCGACCGGCGAAATCCTTGATCAAGGCCGGGTCATCGATATCGCGCTGAAAGGCAATGGATGACATGGTCAGATGCTCGCGGATCAACCAGGCGACAAAGGACGTTTCGCTGTCCGTCAGCCCCATGCGCGGCCCCATCTGCCGCGCCATTTCCGCGCCCAGAAGCTCATGCGGCTCATCGCGACCCTTCATCAGATCGTGCAGCAGCATCGCGACATAGAGCGCACGGGTCTGCACAATGTCACCAAACACCGCCGAGGCGCGCCCCATGCCGTCGTCGCCCTCATCCGCCGCGATCCGATGCATGATGCCAACGGCGCGCAAGGTGTGCTCGTCCACCGTATAGTGATGGTAGCGGTTGAACTGCATCATCCCGACCACAGCCCCGAACTCCGGCAGCAGGTAGCCCAGCACCGAAGTGTCATTCATCAGGCGCAGGATTTCGAGCGGGTTGCGCCGATGGGTGAGGATATCAAGGAAAATGGCGTTGGCCTCGGGATCCTCGTGCAGCGCGCTGGCCGAGACCAGCCGCGCTTTCTGCATGATGGTTTGCAAGGTCTTGGGGTGGATTTCCATGCCATCATCGAGCGACACCCGGAAAATCCGGATCAGGTCACGCGGCGCTTCATCGAACTGCTTGGCTCGGACGGCACGCAAGCGGTTGTTCTGCACCCGAAACCCATCGATCTCTGAGCGTGGGATCAGGAAATTAGGCAGGCTCAGACTGCCCTCAGCCTTAACGTCATCAAGAACGCTGGCCAGCACGAAATACGACAGCGCACCGACGTCCCGGGTCATCTTGTAGTAGCGCGTCATGAACCGCTCGACCGCCTGCTGTCCGCCGCGTGCGGCATAGCCCAGCGCTTTGGCGACATCGAGCTGCAGATCAAAGGTCAGCCGGTCTTCTCCGCGCTCGGTCAGCAGATGCAAATGGAACCGAACAGTCCAAAAGAACGTCTCCGCCGTACGCATCCGCTCGGCCTGTCCGGCGGTCAGCAAACCCTGTTCGTGCAGCAGCGTCGGACCACTGCCGGCAAAGCGCGCCTGGGTGATCCAATACAGCATGTGCAGGTCACGCAAGCCGCCAATACCCTCCTTGACGTGCGGCTCCAGCGCGTAGCGGCTGTTACCCGGCTGGCGGTAACGGTTGCGCTGCTCCTGCATTTTTTCGTCCGTGAACCGGCGGCTGCGGCCTCCTCCGCGGAGCAGGCGAGCGATCTTGTCATTCAGCCGTGAGGACAGGCCAACATCGCCGGTGATCAGGCGGTTTTCGATCATCGACGTCAGCGTGCGAACATCATCGTTGGCTTCAGTCATACACTGGCTCATAGAGCGCACCGCGTGCCCGACCTTGAACCCGGCATCCCAAAGCACGTACAGCAGCGCCTCGACCGCGCCCGCCACATCATCGCTGATGGCGTTCTGCGTCAGAAACAGCAGGTCGATATCCGAATGCGGTGCCAACTGCCCGCGACCATAGCCGCCCAGCCCGACAAGCGCGATCGGTGTTCGCTGGCTTTCGGGCTTGGCGGTCTGGATTTGCTCAAACACCGCTGTGATCAGAACATCGGTCCAGTGCGCAAGCCGCGCAGCCGCCGTCCAACCCGTATCCTCCCCCGCCGCAAGGCGCGCGCCGAGCTGCTCCAACACGCGCTGCCGCTCCGCGCGGATCTGCTCGATCAGCCGGGGACGGTCAGCGGTGAAGAGATCGCCGTCGCCCAACTCTGGCAGGCACGGCGGGTTCATATCGGCAAGAATCATAGGGCTAGTTTACCTCAGACCGATGCAGGGCGCGCAAGGCATAGAGCGCATCCATGGCTTCTTTTGGGGTCATGTCGTCAGGATCGAGTGCCGCCACCGCGTCAACCAGCTCAGCCCACCCTTTGGGCGCAGGCCCGGCCCCGTTCGGTGTATCGGCAGGCGCGTGTGCGGGCGGGGGCGGGGACATGGCCGCAAACAGCGGTAAATCCAAACCCAGCGCTTCGGCCCGCGCGCCTTTGACATCCGTCTCCTCCAGCGCTTGCAGCACAGCAAAAGCACGCTCAACCACCGCGTTGGGCAAACCGGCAAGCTTGGCGACTTGAATGCCGTAGGAACGGTCTGAAGCCCCGGTGACGACTTGATGCAGGAATACGATGCTGTCCTCCCACTCCTTGATCGCCATACGATGGCAGCTCACGGCGTTGATCTGGTCGGCGAGGGCCGTCAGCTCGTGGTAGTGCGTGGCAAACAGGCACCGGCAGCCCAGACGGGTCACCAGATGCTCGACTGTCGCCCAGGCAATCGAAAGCCCGTCGAAGGTCGAGGTGCCGCGCCCGATTTCGTCGAGGATAACAAAGGAATGCTGCGTGCCCTGATTGAGAATCGCGGCGGTTTCGATCATCTCAACCATAAAGGTGGACCGCCCCCGCGCCAGATCATCCGACGCCCCAACCCGGCAAAACAGGCGGTCAACAGGGCTGAGTTCCAGCGCTTGCGCCGGAACAAACGACCCCATTTGCGCCAGCACCACCAGCAAGGCGTTTTGCCGCAAAAAGGTCGATTTACCCGCCATATTCGGCCCGGTCAGCAGCCACAGGCGATCGTCGCTGTGCAGCGTGCAATCATTGGCGATAAAGGCTTCACCATCGGCGGCGCGCAGGGCTTGTTCGACCACGGGATGCCGCCCGCCGGCAACCCGCAAGGTCGCTATATCTTCGACGAAGCGCGGACGGGTCCAGCCGTGCTGGGCCGCCAGTTCAGCCAGCGCCGCCAAGGCATCGAGGGTGGCCATGGCAGCCGTCAGCCGGTCCAGATCAGCGGTCTGCGCAAGCATGTCGGCGACCATCCGCGCATAGAGGTCCAACTCCAGACCCAGCGCCTTGTCTGCTGCTGACCGGATTTCGCCTTCCAGCTCATTCAGCTCAACGGTCGTGAACCGCACAGCGTTGGCCAGCGTCTGGCGGTGAATGAAATCGCTGTCCGGCCCGTGGGGCATCTTGTCAGCATTCACCGCCGAGACGTCGATGAAGTAGCCGAGCATGTTGTTATGCTTGATTTTCAGCGTCTGTACGCCGGTTTGCTCGGCATATTTTGCCTGCAAGCCCGCAATCAACCCGCGTGCATCATCGCGCAGGCGGCGCAAGCGGTCGAGTTCGGGCTCGTATCCGGGCGCGATAAAGCCGCCATCGCGTGCCAGCGTCGGTGGGTCGTCGACCAGCGCCGCGTGCAGATCGGGGAACAGGGCGTCAGGCTGGCTCAGATCAGCCAGACACTCGTCGAGCAAAGGCGGCAACAAGCGCTGGCTCAAGCTCTGGACCATCCGGTCGGCCACGTGCTGGGTTCCCGTCAGGCCGGTCAGGATCGCCTGCACGTCCCGCGGCCCGCCGCGCCCCAACGACAAGCGGGTCAGGGCGCGCTCCATGTCCGGCACTTGCCGCAAGGCGTCGCGCAGATCCGCCCGCAGGCCCGCATCGGCGACCAACGCGTCAACCGCGCTCAACCGGTCTTCAATCGGCCCTACCTGCGCAAACGGCAGCGCCAGCCAATCGCGCAGCCGACGCGAACCGGCCGATGTCAGCGTGCGGTTGATCAAAGAAAACAGACTGCCTTTGGCCTGCCCGCTCTGCGTGGTGAAAAGTTCGAGATTGCGGCGCGAGGCCGGGTCGATGTCCAGCGACCAGTTGCTCTGCACCTGCCGCAGCGGGCGCAGGCGCGGCATGGCGCCTTTTTGTGTCAGGAAAACATAATCGGCGACCGCCCCGGCCGCTGATACCTCCGCCCGGCTGAAGTCCCCGAAGGCGTCAAGATTGGCAACACCAAAGGCCTTGCACAGGCGCTCGTTAGCGTTGGTGCTGTCAAAGCGCACCTTTGGCAGGGGGGTCTGAGCGGCCTCGGTCCCGGTCAGAGCTTGCAGCAAGGCCGGTTCCTCGTATGCCGATTCTGGAAAGACGATCTCAGCGGGGCTGATCACGTCGAGCGCCTGAGCCAGCGCAAGATCGTCTTTGACCGATTGCACGCAAAACTCACCCGTGGACATGTCCAGCCACGACAGCGACAACCCGCCGGCGACTTTTGCAACAGCAGCAAGATAGTTGTGCGACCCCGACGGCAGGACAGCATCTTCGGTCAAGGTGCCAGGGGTGACGATGCGCACGACGGCGCGCTGCACAACTGACTTTGACCCCCGCTTTTTGGCTTCTGCGGGGTCTTCTGTCTGCTCCGCAATCGCAACTTTAAAGCCCGCCCGGATCAGCCGTGAGAGATAGTTTTCAGCCGCATGATGCGGCACACCGGCCATGGGAATGGGTTCGTTACCGTGCGTGCCGCGCTTGGTGAGCACAATGTCCAGTGCTGCAGCAGCCTTTTCCGCGTCTTCAAAGAACAACTCATAGAAATCGCCCATCCGGTAAAACAGCAGGCAGTCAGGGTGCTCGCTTTTGATGTCCAGATACTGGATCATCATTGGTGAAGCCCCTGCCCTTCGTTCGGCGGTGGTTGACTCTGTTACGACTTGGTCATTTCTTTCTCGCTTCATCAGGTAGTACCGCTAACCATGATCTAGACGTTGGGTAAGAAGGGGGGTTCAACATGAGCCAGGACGTAAACCGCATTACGGAACGAGAAGCCCTTCTGCTCCATTCCAGCGGACGACCCGGCAAACTCGAAGTTACTGCTACCAAGCCTCTGGCAACACAGCGAGACCTATCTCTGGCCTACTCGCCCGGCGTTGCCTACCCCTGTTTACGCATCGCCGAAAACGAAGATTCGGCCTACGACTATACGGCCAAGTCGAACACGGTTGCAGTGATAACCAACGGAACCGCTGTTTTGGGCCTTGGAAACCTCGGCGCGCTGGCTTCAAAACCCGTGATGGAGGGCAAGGCAGTTCTCTTTAAGCGCTTTGCTGATATTGACGGCATCGACCTCGAACTCGACACCGAAGACGTGGACCGCTTCTGCGACGCGGTCGAATTGCTGGCCCCGACGTTTGGCGGCATCAACCTCGAAGACATCAAGGCGCCTGAAAGCTTTATCATCGAAGAGCGTCTGCGCGAGCGCTGCGATATTCCCGTCATGCACGATGACCAGCACGGCACCGCGATTATCGCGGCGGCCGGCCTAGTCAATGCCCTGCGCATCACCGGTCGTTCGCTGGCGGACATTCGCATGGTGGTCAACGGCGCGGGCGCTGCTGCGATTGCGACTCTGTCGCTGCTGAAATCGATGGGTATGCCCAACGAGAATGCCGTCATGTGTGACAGCCGCGGGGTGATTTACCGGGGGCGGACCGACGGCATGAACCAGTGGAAGTCGATGCACGCGGTCGAAACCGACCTGCGGACACTCGAAGAAGCCATGGACGGCGCAGACGTGTTCTTTGGTCTGTCTGTCAAAGACGCGATCAGCCAGGAGATGGTTGCCTCCATGGCACCCCGGCCAATCATCTTTGCCATGGCCAACCCGGACCCGGAGATCAAGCCGGAGTTGGTGCATGAAGTGCGTGACGACGCGATTATGGCAACGGGCCGGTCTGACTACCCCAATCAAGTCAACAACGTGCTGGGCTTCCCCTACATCTTCCGCGGGGCGCTGGATGTGCGGGCGCGGGCAATCAACGACGAGATGAAAATTGCCGCTGTGAACGCGCTGGCTGAACTGGCTCGGGAAGACGTGCCCGATGAAGTCGGTGAAGCCTATGGCCGCAAGCTGAAGTTTGGGCCTGAGTATCTGATCCCAGCGCCCTTTGACCCCCGCCTGATTGTCGCCGTCCCGCAGGCCGTGGCCAATGCCGCGATGGCGACCGGTGTGGCGCGGCGTCCGATCATCGACTTGGACGCTTACACCGAAGAGCTCAAAGGCCGCCTCGATCCAACCTATGACCGCCTGCAACGCGTCTACGACCGCGCGCGCGGCAAGGGTCAGCGGGTGGTGTTCGCCGAGGGCGAAGATCCGCGCGCCATCCGCGCGGCACTGGCTGTTAAGAACGGTGATCTGGGGCGCCCGATCCTCGTAGGGCGGCAGGAAGATATCGAAGCATCGCTCGCCGATATGGGCATCGCGCCGAGCATGCTGGAAATTCGCAACGCCGGCCAGCGGCGGGAGGACAACCCGGAGTTGGTGGACATGCTCTACGCCCGGCTCAATCGAAAGGGGTATTTGCGCCGCGACTGCCAGCGCCTGATCCACCAGGACCGCAATGTCTACGCCGCCTCCATGGTCGCTTCAGGCCAGGCCGATGCCATGGTGACAGGACTGACGCGGGCCTTTGGGTCGTGCTTTGAGGACGTGTTGAAAGTCGTTGATCCGGCTGAAAACCAGCGCATCATGACCCACGCCATGTTCATTCGCCGCGGTCAGACAGTATTCCTCGCCGATACGTCGGTCGCGGAAAACCCAGATGGGAAATCACTGGCCGATATCGCCATCCAGACCGCTGCCACCGCGCGCGCGCTGGGGTTTGAGCCGCGCGTTGCCGTGCTCAGCTTTTCCAACTTCGGCCAGCCCGAGCGACAGGCCACCAAAGCTGTCCGCGACGCGGTTCAAGAGCTCGAAGAGCGCAAGGTCGATTTTGAGTTTGACGGGGAGATGCAGGTCAACGTCGCGCTGGACTACGACCTGATCAAATCCACCTACCCCTTCTGCCGTCTGACCGGGCCTGCCAACGTCCTGATCATGCCCAGCCTGCACGCCGCCAACATCAGCCAAAAACTGCTGACAGAATTCGCAGACGGCACGGTGATCGGGCCGGTTCTGCAGGGCCTTAATCATGCCGTACAAATAACATCTATGAACGCCAAGGTTTCCGACGTGCTGAATGCAGCCGTGTTTGCGGCAATCGAGGGCGCCCGTAAATAAGGCGAATTGCTAAGATTCTCTCGATCATCGGTGCATAAGAGCTTGGTTTTAGCTCGATTTGCACGTAAAACGGCGCATAAGGAAGGCGGATTTTCGCCGCGTTTTCAGCCTGTTTGAATTTGGGAGGTCGCTTGGCCCATGTTTTCCAAGACAAAAAAAGACGGTCCTGACGGTACGGATGACGCTACCGCTGGCGTAAAGGAAGCGACAGCCGCACCGGCGCCGCGCTCTGCGCCCGCAGCCGGTCCTGCCGTCGCTCCACGCGCAACCGTTCCAACCCCCGGCACCGCAGCAGCCGCTGCTGCTGCCGCGACGCCTGCCGCCGCGCCAACACCGCGCGCCGCAACCGTGGCACCAGCGCGCAGCGCTGAGCGTCGTCCCGGTGTTGCCGACGGCGTGGGTGGCGCCACGGTTCAAAACCCGGCACCCCGCCCCGCCGTTCAACAAGGAAGAGGTGTACAGAACGCCATGCAGGAATCCGGAAAGCTTATTGTCGGTCGCGAAATCAAAATGAAGGGCGAGATCACGTCCTGTGAGCGATTGGTTGTCGAAGGCTCGGTTGAAGCCTCTCTGATGGACAGCCGCGCGCTGGAAGTCGCCTCGGGTGGCTATTTCACCGGGACCGCCGTGGTCGACTCAGCCCAGATCGCCGGGCACTTCGAAGGTGATCTGACCGTCGAAGGCTTGCTAACGCTGGCATCAACCGGGCGCATCATCGGAACTGTGCGCTTCGGCGAACTCGAAGTCGAGCGTGGCGGGACCATGACCGGGGACGTCGCCATCGCCGGCACCCCTGCGCGAGCGCCTGCGTCGCGTGGCAGCGAAAGCTAATTGCCATAATTTGATCCGAGGGTCGGTAAAAATGGGATTTTGGCCCTGTTTTTGACGCAAACCGACCCTAAAAATTGAACAACAAAAGAGTTCCACGTTAGTGGGGCTATTGAACGACGCGGGAATTAAATCAATGAAGACCATGCGTTTCTGGCTTGTTTCCATGATTGCGCTCTTCTCCCTGAGCGCTAACGCTTCGGCGCAGGTACCGGAAAATCTGGGCACATATACAGACTGGCGCGCTTACCGTGTCGTTGAAACCACCGGTCAGGTGGTTTGCTTCATGGCGACGCAGCCGCAATCCTCCAACCCTGACGGCCTGCGTCGCGACCCGATCTGGCTGCTGATCGCGCATCGTCCTGGGGTTGAGAAAAACGTGGTTTCGTTTGAGGCTGGTTTCCCGTTCCAAGCCAACAACGAACCCATTGCCGCAATCGGCAACCAGCGCTTCGCCTTGTTCACCAAGGGCGGCGAAACCGCGTGGGGTCATCCAAACGACGATGGTACGCTGATCAGCGCGATGAAGCGCGGCCTGACAATCTCAGTCGACAGTCGTTCCTCGCGCGGGAACAACATCAAAGACGTATTCTCTCTGCGCGGCTTCACTAAGGCATTCAACAAAATCACCGAAGCCTGCGGTCTCTGATCAACCGGTATCGATTGCAACAGTCCAAGGCGGCCCCAGCTTGAGGCCGCCTGCGCGCGCGACTTTTGGACCGGACTCAAGCGCAAAACCCCCTTATCTCTGGACAACAGGCGAGTGGCGCATGGCCGCTCGCAGTTGAGAATAGCCGACGCCTGTGGCAAGGGGTGAGCTATGAACCACGTCGCCCCCTCCCCCGAGATGAGCGCCTCGCTCGCACTGAACCCGGAACAGTTTGCCTCCGCCGACGGTCAGAAAATCAACCTGATCGGCATTCCGCGCGAGCAACTCGCCGACATGCTCGAAGAGCGCGGCCATAAAAAATTCCGCACCAAACAACTCTGGCACTGGCTCTACTGGCAGGGCGTTACCGACTTTGACGCCATGACCAACCTGTCCAAGGACTTCCGCCGCCAGCTCGCCGATGAATTCGTGATCGAGCGGCCCAGCGTGTCTGAGGCCCTGAACTCGGCCGATGGCACTGCGAAATGGCTGCTCAAGTTCCCAGACGGCAACGAAGTCGAAACCGTCCATATCCCTGAAGCTGATCGCGGAACGCTCTGTGTTTCAAGTCAGGTCGGCTGCACGCTAACCTGCAAGTTCTGTCACACCGGCACACAGCGTCTGGTGCGCAATCTGACAGCTGCGGAAGTGGTGGGCCAGCTCATGCTCGCGCGGGATGCCTTTGGCGAGTGGCCGACACCCTCGGATCATTCGCGGATGATCACCAATGTCGTGATGATGGGCATGGGCGAGCCCTTGTACAACTACGATAACGTCGCCGCGGCGCTGCGGATTGTCATGGATGGCGAGGGCATTTCCTTGTCCAAACGCCGGATTACCCTGTCCACCTCGGGCGTGGTTCCGGCCATGCGCAAGTGCGGAGAGGAGCTGAACGTCAATCTGGCTGTTTCGCTGCACGCCGTCGATAACGACACCCGCGATGGCATCATGCCGATCAACAAGAAGTACCCGTTGGAAGAGCTGCTGGACGCCTGCCGCACCTATCCCGGCGTGACCAATGCCCGGCGGATTACCTTTGAGTACGTCATGCTGAAAGGCATCAATGACAGCGACGCGGATGCGCGCCAGTTGATTCGTATGCTGCGCGGGATTCCGTCCAAGATAAACCTGATCCCCTTTAATCCCTGGCCCGGCTCTGACTACGAGTGCTCCAGCGCTCGGCGGATCGCGTCGTTTCAGTCGATTGTCCAGGATGCGGGACTGTCAGCACCGGTTCGGACCACGCGGGGCGAAGACATACTCGCCGCTTGCGGGCAGCTTAAGTCTGAAAGCCAGAAAATGCGCCGCTCCGAGCGTGACGCGCTCGCCGCCGCCCACCTCGCAGCGCAAGTCGCCGCTCAGGATTAAACCTGCTTTGAGTTAAGCGTGACGTCGAATAGGCATTGCCGCGTCAGCGCGACGACGGGAGCCCCTGTTTGGCGGATGCTGACGAGGGTTTCGCGGACGCGATCCAGCGCCTTCAGCGACCGGTCGAGCGGCCAGTTGCGGGCCTGAGCGGTGAAGGTGTCTTTGATCTTGAAAAACAGCGGCGGGCGCAAGGCCCCAACCGCCGCGCTCAACGGCTGCCCCTCGCTGACACTGATGCCCACAGCCATAAACCGGTTCAGGTGCAGACGCAGCATAGCCAGAATCGCGTTGGGGTCCGTGCCAGCGCGCAACTGTCGGTCGAATTCCACGTCAACCCGCGCGCCGTCCCCTGCCGTCACCGCGAACAAGAGCTGGTCCATTTCCAAGGCCGCCGCGTCGATGGCGCAGGCCTGCACGTCTTCGAGGGTGACTTCGCCCTGGCGCACGTAAAGCGCCAGCTTCTCCAAAGCCCCCAGCGACAGCGCCCGGTCGCCGCCGAGCTGCTGCGCGAGCGCCTGCCTGGCGTCGGGGGTCACGGTGAGACCGTGCTGTTCTTCCAGCACACCCCGGATCAGCACCGGGATCGTGCGGGCGTCATCGGCGTAGCAGGCAACCGCGCCAAAGCCGTCGGTTTTCTCCGCCAGAACGCGAAGTTTTGAGCGGGTGTTCAGGTCGTCTGCGGTCACCAGCACAAAGGCCGAGAGCATCTCTGGTTCAGCAATCAAAGCGGTCAGCGCGCGCACCAGATCAGCGTCTGCTCCGCTGGCTTCCACCAGTCTTGGCCCCCCCATAAGCGAGAGCGAGCGCGCTTCGTCGATCAGGCGAACCGGGTCAGTCTCGACCTCGGACGCCGTCAGTTTGACGTGGTTCATGGGGTCATACTCGTCGCCAAACACTGCTTGGCGCACCAGTCCGGCGCGCGCCTGCACCAAACCGCGATCCGGCCCGTACAACAGGGCAAAACGAGCCGAGCGCGGCGCGGTTTTACAGAAGCTGTCGGCGTTGCCGGCGGAAATCTTGGTCATGGCAGCGACCCCATCATAGCCGGGACAGCGCCAGCGCCACTTGGGCGGCGATATCGTCGGCAAGTTGGGTCAGCGCCTGTGCCTTGGCGGCATCCAGCGAAGGCGCTCCCGCCCAGCCCAACTGGGCCAGCCGGACATCCGCCCGACCCCGCGCCACCCCTTGCCAGACCATGAGATTACTGTGACTGAGTGTGTTCGCGCGGATTGTCACGGGGCTGAATGCCACGATTTCCAGCCACGTGCAGTTCTGCCCGCTGGCGGCGCAATCGGTCTGGTCGAAACGCACCACCTCCCGCGCCTCCACCACCAGCGCCAAATCCAGCACAAAGGCGGGCGTCGCGGGCTGGTTAAATCGGTTGATGCGCTGCACCAGCGCCGCCCGCAGGATTTGCCCGTCGCGGCCTTCGATGGCAGGGATGGCGATGTCGAACTGGCCGCTGGTATCACGCAGCAGAGGCTGAAACCCGCAACCAGCGAGCCCCAGAAGCATCAGCAGCAGCGCGAAACCAGCCCTGATCATGGTCTAGGCCACGATGTTCACGATGCGCCCGGGCACCACGATCACCTTTTTCGGCGCGCCACCGTCGAGGGCGCGCTGCACTCCGTCCAAGGCCATGGCAGCGGCTTCGGTATCTTCCTTGGAGGCGTCCTTGGCCATATCGATGGTACCGCGCAGCTTGCCGTTGACCTGCACGCCGATCGTCACGGTATCATCGACCAGCAAGGCTTCATCGACCTCGGGCCAAGGTACCAGACACACCAAATCACGGTGCCCCAAAGCGGCCCACAACTCCTGCGCCAAATGCGGCATCATCGGTTCGAAGGACCGGATGAAGAAACGCAGTGCTTCGGCCAGCGGCTCACCGGCGACGCCGTCCTTACCCAGCGCTTTGCTGAGATCATTGGCGTACTCATAGAGACGTGCGACGGACTTATTGAAGGCAAAGGATTCGATATCGGCGGTCACGCCATGCACCATTTTGTGCGTTGAAACCCGCAACGCCTTCATCGCTGCTGCGTTCGCGTCGCCGGGTTGCGACAGCGTCGGGAGGGCTTCGTTGACCAGCCGGAACACCCGCTGCGTATAGCGCCAGGCCCCCTCAGCGCCGGACTCCGTCCATTCCAAGTCGCGGTCGGGTGGGCAGTCGGAGAGCATGAACCAGCGCGCCGTATCCGCGCCGTAAACCTGAATAATCTGCGCAGGCGCAACCACGTTGCGTTTGGACTTGGACATTTTGATCACCCGGCCAACCTCGACCGGTTGCTGGCCATCAATCGTCACGTAACCATCGCCCGATTTTTCGATCTCGTCCGGTGCCAGCCAGTTACCGTCGGGACCTTTGTAGGTCTCGTGACAGACCATGCCCTGCGTAAACAGCCCGGCAAAGGGCTCATCGACCGCGCCCTGACCGATGACTTTCATCGCGCGGGTGAAGAAACGCGAGTACAGCAAATGCAGAACCGCGTGCTCGACCCCGCCCACGTACTGATCAACGGGGAGCCAATAGTCGGCGTCCTCCCGGATAACCGGGGTCTCGGCGCGGGGTGAGGTAAAGCGCGCAAAATACCATGAGGAATCAACGAAGGTGTCGAGCGTGTCCGTCTCGCGCCGCGCCGGACCGCCGCACTTGGCGCAGGTCGTTTGCTTCCATGTTTCGTGGTGGTCGAGCGGGTTGCCGGGCTTATCAAAGCTCACGTCCTTGGGCAGCTCAACCGGCAATTGATCATCGGCAACCGGCACCACACCACAAACATCGCAATGCGTCATCGGGATCGGGCAGCCCCAGTAGCGCTGACGCGACGCACCCCAATCGCGCAGGCGATAGGTGATGCGACCGGTGCCGGCTTTCTGGTCTTCCAGCGTCTTGATCGCCGCGCTCTTGGCTTCAGCGGTCATCATGCCGTTCATTGGTCCGGAATTGACGTGGGGACCATCACCAACATAAGCCTCGTCACCGATCGGCCCTTCATCGCCATCGGGGCCAGCGACCACACGGGTTACGGGCAAGTTGTACTTGCGGGCGAAGTCCAAATCGCGCTGATCGTGCGCGGGACAGCCGAAAATCGCGCCTGTGCCGTAGTCCATCAGGATGAAGTTGGCGACCATCAGCGGCAGGGTTTCATCGGGCTTGGCCGGGTGCTGGACCCGCAAACCAGTGTCGAAGCCCTTCTTCTCCTGGGTTTCCAGTTCTGCCTCAGAGGTTCCGGAGCGCTGGCACTCGCGGATGAACTCAGCCAGCTCTTCGTTGTGTTGCGCCAGCTCAGCGGCCAGCGGATGTTCGGGCGCCATGCCAAAGAATGAAGCGCCATAGATCGTGTCTGGGCGCGTGGTAAAGACCACCAGCGACTCGTCCCGGCCTTCGATAGGCAGCGACATTTCCGCGCCTTCCGAACGGCCAATCCAGTTTTCCTGCATCAACCGGACTTTATCGGGCCAGCGTTCAAGGTCGTCTTTGATGGCGTCGAGCAGTTGAGGGGCATAGTCGGTGATTTTGAAGAACCACTGGGTCAGCTGCCGCTTTTCCACCAACGCACCCGAACGCCAGCCCCGCCCGGCTTCGACTTGCTCGTTGGCGAGAACCGTCATTTCGACGGGATCCCAGTTCACCCAGCTTTCCTTCTGGTACACCAACCCCTTCTTGTACATCTCGATGAACATGCGCTGTTGCTGCTCATAATACGCGGGGTCACAGGTGGCGAACTCACGCGACCAGTCGATCGACAGGCCCATGGATTTGAGCTCAACCCGCATGGCGTCGATGTTGCGGTAGGTCCAGTCCGCCGGGTGCACTTTGCGCTCAAAGGCAGCGTTCTCCGCCGGCAGGCCAAAGGCATCCCAGCCGATGGGGTGCATGACATTAAAGCCCCGCGCCCGCTTGTACCGCGCCACCACGTCGCCGAGCGTGTAATTGCGCACGTGGCCCATGTGGATCGCACCGGACGGATAGGGAAACATCTCCAGCACGTAATACTTTTCGCGGGATGTGTCTGTTTCAGCGCGAAAAGCCTGCTGGTCTTCCCAGGCAGCCTGCCACTTCTTTTCAGACAGGGACGCGTTGTATCGTTCGGTGCTCATGGATCAGTCCTGATCGGGGGTCAAAGGTCGGGAGTCAGAGGTGGGGGCGATGTTTGCAGGCCGCGCGGGATAGCAAAAGGCCTCTCGCCGCAGGGGAAGCCATGCAGCCAGCGCACTCAGCCATCGGCAATCATCAGTTCCTGCGCAGCCAGCAGAATCCGGCTTTCCAGCTCGCGGGCGGCCGGCAGCGACGACGGCGCACCGCGCCAGACAGCGCCTTCCAGCACTTGCCGGTAAACCGTGATGTGAAACGCGCCCGGCCCGATGACATCACTGAGGTGCTGGACATCGACGCGCACCCGCTCAGGTCTGCGCTGCTGGGAGTCCATATGCCAGCCGGTGACATACAGGCCGCGTTGCTGATCGGCGACAGAGAGCGGCATGAAGGCCAGCGTTTGCGCCGTTGCGTTCCACAGGTACTTGTTCACCCGCGCCCGACCTTGCTGAGCGGTGTCAAAAGTCACCAGCGGCAAGCCGTCGTCACCCAGCGTCGGCTGACCCTGACTCAGCAGCCCACTGTCTTCACTGCCGCCCATGCCAAGCAGACGCATGAGCAGGCCGGGTTGATCGTCTTCCGGGCTGGACGCAGGCAACGGTTGACCCGAGGCCAGTGCCGCTTCGCGCTCAGCTTCCCGCTCAGCACTGCGCGCGGTTCGGAAAGTGATGTTGCCAAAACCAAAACCGCCGCCATTGCCGGAACCGCCCTCAACCGCCACCGGTTCAGGCACCTCTCCCCGCGGAGAGCGTACTTTACCAACGGGCACGACGCCTTCGGGCAGGGCTTCAGACAAGTCGCCAAAAGCCCCGGCGTCGGTGCGCACATAAGCGCCGTCTTCGTTTTGCGCGAAGCTCATCTGGTTTTCACCGGCGAAGAAATTCACTTCGTCAAAGGTATCGCAAGCCGACAGGCTCAGCGCGCCCAAAGCGCCGAAGCCCAGCGCCGCCACCGTCCTCAGCGGTCGGCGGTCCGTACCCTTAGCTCGATGAATCACACTCACGGACCGGCCTTACCCTTGCAGCTTCTTCTTCTTTTTCATCTCGCGCTTGATGCGCAGCTTATCGGAGTAGCTCAGCTTGCGCCCCACGCCGACGACACCGCCCATAGCAAACTGCTTCTGGTTCTTCAGCAGCTTCTCATCGAGGTCTTTGTATTCTTCTGGAATATAGTCGAAGCGCCGCATTTGGTGGTGGTGGTTGATGATCACCTGCCGAACCTGCTGGTCGGTCAGCTCGTCTTTCCAAGAGCCGGTCTTGCCTTTGCGGAAGAACGCCTCACCGCCCATCTTTTCCTTAAAGCCGTCTTTCTTTTCCTTGGCCTGAATCTTGTCGAACTTCACCGCTTCCTCAGCAGCGATCACGTCATCCTGACTGAACGGCAGTCCAAGGTGTTGGGTGGTGCGGAAGAACGTGTCGGCGGGGGTGTGCTTCATGTCTTCGTAGCGCATGTAAATCACGCGCGGATCAGCCGCTGCGGTCCAGGATGCGACGTGCTCCGACCACGAACCCATCAGCTGCGGGATCTGGCCCGGCGCGAGCGCCTTGTCTTTGGCTTCCTCGTCGCTGAGCTCAGGGCGCTTATCCTTTTCGGCCTTGATGGCGGCCTCTAGGTTAAACTTTTTCTGGCGACCGCCGATAAAGTGCGTCGAGTTCGCCATGCCCTGAATGGCACCGGCAATGTCCGTGTTCATGTGGCTGGCAAAGGACGGCGTGACGTCGAGCGGGTTGCGCACGATGTAAACAGCTGAGCGGAAGGTATCCAGGCCGATGGTCCGGGTGCCGTGCCAGGCCCCGTTGCACAGGTGGGTTTTAACAAAGACCTTCTTTTCCTGCTGCAACGCCAAAAGCTTCTGCGCCATCGGCATGGTCTGAGCCACTTCGATGTCGCTGATTTCGTAATGCGGCTTACCCAGAATGCGTTCGAACAGTTGGAAGGTCACATCCATCTGACCCGCACGGCCTGCAATGTCTGACAGGTTGAAGTTCGAATCCTGCCGAACCAGCGGATTGAACAGCGCAAACAGGAACAAGCGCGTCCACGTGTTGCCCGACTTCGGGAACGACGCCAGATAAATCAGGCCCTTGTCCGGCGGAACCGGTTGCTCGCTGAGGTGCTTACGCAGATTTTCAGCGCGCTGTTGGTTGATATAGGCAGGGACTTCAGGCAGCTCGTCGGTGGCGTCGGTAGTCGGCGCAGCCTGTGCTTCGTCTGAAGTCTTGGTCGCGAGATCTTTTTCTGGCGCGTCCATGGTTCGTTCCTCTGTTTCCGCGTCGATTGCGCTCGGCGTGGTTTACTGGGATGGGCTCACGCTGCTGCCTAAGCCCGAATTTAGGGTTTTATATGGATTTCAACATGGTCTCAATCTGACAAGCAAGCGCCTGCGCAAAAATTTCCTTCAGCGCCGCGTCTTTAATGTCACCCGCGGCCACGTAAGCCTCAAACAACCGCGCCAGATTATAGTTCCGCAGGCTCGCCCACGCCATTTCCTGACCGGGCATATCAATGTGCTTGAGCGCCGTTCGGAAGGTCATGCGGGCTGCATTAGGGTTGGCCCCCAGCGCCACCGGGCAATAGCTCATTTTGATCGCATCGCCTTCCATCCAGGCCTTGGGCACCTGTGCCTGTCCCACTGTCTGGGTCTCAGTAAAGTTCCGGCCAACTGAAAAATGCCGTCCATTGGGCAGCGAAAGCGCCAGCGGCAGGGAGAAGGCTGAGGCAAAGGTCTGGGCGCGGCCATGGGCGTTGAGCGCGTGCAGGGAGTCAAACCGGCCTGCCGTCACCTGAATTTCCCCCGTGACGCCCTTCCCGGTGGCCCGGAATGATCCGCCCGCCGAAATGCTCATCACAATGCCCATATTGCCCTGCCGCGCTGCGCCCAAAATCGGCAGCAGGACCGGGCCTCTCTGGGTTGCGACAATCGATGGTGCGAGCAGTGCGCGGTTGATGCCGTCGGTCTTGGTGTTGATGGTGAGAAAATTGGCCGCGCCCAGACCGCGAAACTCGCTGCGCGCTGTGAGGTTCTCAGCGTCAATGGCTTTTCGCACCTGCACCAGCGCCTGACGATCTGCGTCATCGACCAGCGCCGCGAGATAGGCGTTGGTCCATTCCCGCAGCCCTTGATCAATCGCTGCACCCTCGCTGAGTTGCACGGTGTTAAAGTCGATGTCGCTGACGGCGATTTGCATGGGGCCGGGGATCGAGACCTCGATATCAGCGGATTCGGCGCTCGCCTGCAGAATCACATCGCCACTGTCACTTTGACCAAACTCAGCATTCTTAATAGTCGCGCCCCGCTCTGCAGCTTCAGCCGCCAATGCGTTTAGTTTCTCTAAGTCACTCACCGAAAACAGGCTCCTGCAGGCAAAACAGGCAAGGTCTGGCGTCGGTGCCTGCCCTTGCCGGGGTGAATACGATCTCGAAAGGGCGCGCCCTTTCAAGCAAGTCGCGCACGGTAGAGGCACTGATAGGGCATTTGCTTTGCTGTGTGTAGGTCACACTCTGCAGACCGCCCTTTCGCCAACGATAACGGTTCAAAGATCGCTTAACGTACTTTTTTCCGTATTATCGGCCCATTGATTGCTGAGTGTTTCCCAATTCAACCCAATGCGCACCTCAGGGAGTCGCTATGTTTGCGAATCGCATTTTTCGCGTGATCGTTTCCGGCCTGCTATCGACGGGCCGGGCCGTGCTGTTTGCGGCTTTGCTGGTTGTGGCTTTGATGGTTCCGGGCCCACTCGCCCTAACCCAAACCGCCGCCGCCCAAAACGCCGCCACCGATGCCGCCAACGGGACAGAAGGCGCGTTCCCCGATCTCAGTGAGCTTGAGCCCGACACCGTCGTTGCCGTGGTCAATGGCAATCCGATCAACTTCGCCCAAGTGGTGTACGCCCACGCCCTGCTACCCGGCGAGCTGTCCTCGCTGCCACTGCCGCAAATCCTGCCGCAGGTGGTGCAGTTGGTGGTTGAGCAACGGTTACTGGCCGAAGATGCGGTCACCTTTGGCATGCACGATTCCATCGAATACCAAGCCGCGCTGCAGTTCCAAGCCGACCGCCTGCTGCAAGAGGCCTATATCAGCGAAATGATGGCCGATGCCTATACCGAGGAAGCCTTGGAAATCGCCTATACCGTCTATTCGATGCAGCTGCCGGTCGAAGAGCGCGTTCGCGCCCGTCACATCCTGATCACCCCGGAATCCAATGACAAAGACGATGTCAGGGCTGCGCTGGTTCTGGCCCAGGACTTGATTCTGGAGCTCAACGACGGCGCTGACTTTGCCACGCTGGCTGAGGAATATTCCGACGACGAAACCAGCGCGCTGGACGGCGGTGATCTCGGGTTCTTTCCGCGCGGAAGCATGGTTGAACCCTTTGAAGAAGCAGCCTTTGCACTCGATTTGAACGCCTTCACTCAGGAAGCCGTTACCTCGCCTTTTGGCTTTCACATTATCGAAGCGCTTGAGCGCAAGGAAATGAAACCGACGCTGGACGAGGTGCGCGGGGAGCTGCTGACTCAGCTGGAAACCCAGCGGCTGTCGCAACGACTGCGGGAGCTGCGTGAAGGGGCTGAGATCAAAACCATCATCGAGCCAATCAACCCCGACCAATAGTCCCAACCAACAGACCCGGCCAATAGACCCGACCTGACGCCAAAAAACACAAACCCCTCGAATGCCAAGTTCACCGTGCAAAATGCAAATGTGCGGAGCCGATGTGCGCAAAATGGATCGGTGGCTTTTGTTCTCTGTGACCTTCGGCTAGAGCAAGGGCGCAGAGGAGACCCAATAATGACCGACCAAAGCGACCACCCCGCCACCCGCGCCGACATCGAAGCCCTGCACCGGCCAGACGCCTGGACGCCGGAACAGTTGCTCGCCCGGCTTAATGAACTGGGCTTTGAAACCACGACCATCGACCACGACCCCATGTGGACCGTCGAGGATTCCCAGCGCTTGCGCGAGGACCCGGACGAACAAGGCCATTGCAAGTCGCTGTTTCTGCGCAACAAGAAGGGGCAGATGTGGCTGGTGGTGATGCTGGAGGACCAGCGCCTAGACATCAAAGCGCTGGGGTTGGCGCTGGGTGAAAAGCTGTCCTTTGCCAAACCCGACCGACTGATGCAGTACCTGGGCGTCATTCCCGGCTCGGTTACGCCGTTCTCCGTGGTCAACGACAGCGAAAAGGCCGTGCAGGTCGTACTGCAAAAGCGCATGATGGCGTGCGCGCACTTGCACTATCACCCGTTGCGCAACTTCCTGACGACATCGATTACCAGCGATAATCTTGTCCGCTTCCTCAACGCGCAGGAGCACCCACCGCACATCCTCGATTTCTAACTTGTCCTGAACCGCAGGACTCCCCAAATGTAGGGCTACAAGCGACCCGTTCAGACCAAAAGGAACTGCACCATGAGCGAAATCATTGGACTTCAGGCCCCGGTCCAGCCGACAGCGCCGGCAGATGTCATCATCGACGGCACCGAAGCGACCTTTGCTCAGGACGTGATCGAGGCATCGATGGAGCGGCCTGTTATCGTCGATTTCTGGGCGGAGTGGTGTGGCCCCTGCAAGACCCTCGGCCCCATGATCGAGCGGGTTGTCACCGCTGCCGCAGGCGCCGTCAAACTGGTCAAAATCGATACAGAAACAAACCAGATGCTGGCCCAGCAAATGCGTATCCAGTCGATCCCAACCGTCTACGCCTTCTATCAGGGACAACCGGTTGATGGCTTCATGGGCGCGTTGCCGGAAAGCCAGATTCAGGCGTTCATCGATAAAATGGTTGCCCTCAGTGGTGCTCAGCCGGGCGCTGGTGACGCCGAAGCGGCCAGCAGCGTAGATTTGGACACGATACTCGAGCAGGCCGACGCCGCGCTTGCCGCTGGCGCCACCGAACAGGCGCGCGAGCTTTACCGCGCCGTTCTGGGCGAAGACCACAGCAACGTGAAAGCCTACAGCGGCTACGCCCGCGCCATGCTCGCCGATAATCGGTTGAGCGAGGTTCAGGCGATGATGGAGCAAATCCCCGAGGACCTGCTGGCTGCACCGGAAATCATCAGCCTCGCCGGCATGATGACGCTGGCCGAGCGTGCTGCATCGATGCCTGACACGGCGCAGCTCGAAGCCACCGTTGCCGCCAACGAAGACGACCACGACGCCCGCTACCAACTCGCGCAGGCGCTGCTGGGTCGCGGGCAGCCTGAAGCCGGTGCCGAGCACCTGTTGACGATCATGCGAAAAGACCGGACCTGGCGGGACGACGGTGCCCGAAAGGCCATGCTTGAGCTGTTTGAAGCGCTGGGCAACGAGTCGCCCATGACCGTCGCTTTCCGCAAAAAGCTCTCAGCCCTGCTGTTCAGCTAACCGCCGCACAATAACAGAGGTCGCAGGGCATTGTCTTGTGGCCCACGCGGCTCATATTCATTCTTAGTGATACGATCCACCTTTAAACAAGGGAGCAGTGCGCCCCATGACGGCACGCGCTTTCATGCCAACATCGCTGGACCAGATGCCTGGCGATCTGCCAATTTTCCCCCTGACCGGCGCCCTGCTGCTGCCTGTTGGTCACTTGCCGCTGAATATCTTTGAGCCGCGCTACCTGACCATGATCAGCGACGCGCTGCAGACCCCGCAGCGGCTGATTGGTATGACTCAAGCCACCGATCTGGCCGTCAGCATGGGCGAAGCGCCCGTGCATGCACTCGGGTGCGCAGGGCGGATTACGGCTTTTTCTGAGAACGACGACGGCACCATGCTCATCACCCTGACTGGCATCATTCGCTTTGCCATTCAGGAAGAACTCGACCTCGCGCCCGGTGGTTATCGCCGCGTTGTACCCGACTTTAGCGCTTTTGCCTCTGATCTGGCCGAATTGAGCGACGGAGCGGGTGATGCGGATGTGTTGCGCGCGTCGGTGATCGACGCGACCAAGCGGTACTTCGAGGCCAAGGGCTTCAATACCGACTGGGACGGTATCCAAAGCCTGGATCTTTGTGAGCTGGTGACGTCGCTCGGTATGGCCTGTCCTTTTGATCCGCTGGAAAAACAAGCGTTGCTCGAAGCGGCCAATGTTGAAGAACGCGCCAAGACGCTGACCCAGATCATGACCATGGCGACTTTGGGCGACAGCATCGACGCCAACGCCGCTGTCAACTGAGGACTCCCCCCTTTGAACGACACCCTTGCGAACGACACCCCCGCGAACGACGCCCCTGCTGCCACGACCACAGCCGCGCCCGATCCGAGCATGTTGGAGCTGCTGGTTTGTCCTTTGACCAAGTCCACCCTGCACTACGATCGCGATCAACAGGAGTTGGTTTCGGAACAAGCAGGCCTGGCCTTTCCCATCCGTGACGGAATCCCGATCCTGCTGGTGGAAGAAGCCCGGCGGCTCTAGTCGCTAGCGGTTGGCTTCCCGGCGCAGAAGAGATTTTACCGGCGGCAGACGGTTGATCAGCTGCAAACCCCCTGCGGCCAAAGCCCTTAACGGAGCGGGGCCGCGATCCAGAACGTCATGCAAACCCGTCGTCAGCGCGGTAAAGCGCGCCGTTTCAGCGCGCCGGTCGCGCTGGTAGGTCTGCAACCCCTGTGCATCCCCTAAATCGAGACCGTTCCGGCGCTGGTCTGCCAGAACCGCTGCCAGCGAGGCCGCGTCCTTGACCGTCATATTCAAGCCCTGCCCCGCCAAAGGGTGCATGCTGTGGGCCGCTTCGCCAATCAAAGTCAACCGCGCGCCAACGATGGTTTCGCAATGATGCGCGCGCAGTGGAAATTGCCCCCAGGCCGGGGCATCCCCGGGAGCCGTGAAAGCCCCCAGCGCGTCGCCAAACCGGGCATGCAGTCGCGAAGCGAGAACCGCGGGCGGCAGGCTAAACAGACCGCTCGCTTTGCCTGTGGGTTCGACCCAGATGAAGCTGCTGGCCCGGGGGTCATCGGCCAGCGGTAACAGCGCCACAGTGCCGCCGGGCAAAAACCGCTGAAACGCGCGGCCCTGATGCGGCTGGGCATGCTCGATCCGTCCCGTGAGCGCGGTTTGGCGAAAGTCACGCGGAAAGCTGGCGATGTCCTCACGGCGGCGGAGAAGAGAATCCTTGCCATCAGCCGCGATCACCAACCGGGCGGCGAGGGTCTGCTGGTTGTCCAGCACCAAAACCCGCTTCCCGTCTTCGATCCGGCTGTCTGTCACCGCGTTCCCAAAGGCACCATCCAAGGTCATGTCATCGAGCAGAAACCCGGTCAGGTCGCGGTTAAATATCACCCAGGCACCGCTTTCCAGTCGCAGGGCTTGAGCCGGGTCCAAAGCCGGGCTGAGACCACCGTCGACCACCTTTTCCTCAATCCGCTGCCCATGCGCGCGCAACCAGTCTTCCGGCAAACCCAGCAGCTCAACCGCCCGTGGTGTCAGCGCGGTCGAGCGGGTGTCAGCG
Organism: Rhodospirillaceae bacterium; assembly: GCA_002700865.1. Taxonomy (GTDB): domain Bacteria; phylum Pseudomonadota; class Alphaproteobacteria; order UBA7985; family UBA7985; genus UBA7985. Next base: position 966 of record PAFB01000090.1, on the reverse strand, counting down.
TTGGACAGCCGCAAAGCGGCCTCAGGTCGGGGGTCAACCAGCACCGGCGCAAAGCCGCACTGCTGCAGCGAACGGGCTTGAATCAGCCCCGCGAGACCGGCGCCAACAATGACGATTTCTTGCACGGTATCAGGGTGGCGCATGTACGGGCCTTCCAAGGCTGGGAACGAGTGTTTCATATATAAGCACCGATGCCGCAGAACCATCCCGCAATCGCTGCTGCTTCGTGCCGATTTTTTGTGCAGTGCTTGTTTTTCGGGCACAAAATCGGTGTTTCAGCGCTTATTCCTTCAACGCAGTCTGTCTCTAGGTCATTGAATTATAGTGATTTTTTATCGGCTCAGCATGTTGGCACGTATCTTGGTATGTAAATGACTGTGACATGGAGCTGCACGCCAATTCTTCCTCCCTGGCTACGCAGTCCGTCCGTATTGGTAACGGGTAAGACCAAAGGCCCTGAACTCCTCCCCAACATGGGAGCCTTGGCCTTACCCATTGCCGCTCGTGTCGGCCACCCCTCGGGTGAACCGACCTCTAGAACCGAACACTGAAAGAATAGGTAGAGATATGAAGTGGGTTGTTGCTGTAATTAAGCCATCGAAGCTGGAGCCAGTCCGGGATCGTCTGACAGAATTGGGGATCGAAGGGCTGACCGCTACTGAAGTGAAGGGCTATGGCCGCCAAAAGGGGCACACGGAAATTTATCGCGGCGCCGAGTACACCGTGAACTTCCTGCCAAAGGTGAAGATCGAGCTTGCTGTACCGGGCGATAAGTCTGAAGCGGTGGTCGAAGCCATTCAGAGCGCTGCCAACACCGGCGCGATTGGCGATGGGAAAATCTTCGTTTTGGACCTCGAGCAAGCCATCCGTATCCGGACAGGCGAAACCGACGCTTCCGCCCTGTAATCCCTTCAATCTCCGATCTATGGACCGGACCAACCGGCGCTGCCCCAAACGGGCGCGCCG
>PAFB01000089.1 GCA_002700865.1 Rhodospirillaceae bacterium | reverse complement strand
GGATGGCGACGTCAATGTCGGCCTCGGTGGTTGGTTCCGGGGGCAGTGGCGCGCCGACGCAAATGCAGATTTCGCCTTTGGGTGCGCCGGCCTGCTGATAATGACTGAGTAAATCAGCCAGATCACCCCGCCGGGTTTCTTCGAACTGCTTGGTCAGCTCTCGGGATATGGACGCAGGGCGGTTGCCGAAGACGACCAGCATATCGGACAGGCAGGCCGTCAGGCGGTTGGGGGACTCATAGAAAATCAGCGTCGCAGCGATGGTTGACACCTCGTTCAACCACTTTTGACGCCCGACAGTCTTGGCCGGGGGAAAGCCAGTAAACAGAAACCGGTCCGTCGGCAGGCCGCTCAGCTGCAAAGCCATCAGGGCCGCGTTCGCCCCCGGCACGCCTGTCACGGCGAAACCTGCTGCGATGGCGGCGCGAACCAGCCGATAACCGGGGTCAGAAATCAACGGCATGCCTGCATCAGAAACCAGCGCGACGGTCTGCCCCTCAGCCAGCCTTTTGAGGATGATTTCGACCATCTGGTCTTCGTTGTGATCGTGCAGCGGCATCAGACGGGTTTCAATGCCAAAGCGTGTGGTCAGCTTGCGCGTCACCCGCGTGTCTTCACACAACACGACGTCCGCCGCCTGCATGGCCTCAACGCCGCGGGGCGGCATGTCGCCCAGGTTGCCGATGGGCGTGGTGACAAGAATCAACATTGCTTAGGACTGAAGGTAGCGGGCGAGCGCGTCAATAACGGGTCGTCCCTGATCAGTGACTTTTAGCACCCCGTCGCTCGTCGTCAGCAGTCCTTCGTCCTCCAGCACGGCCAAAGCCTTGGCGTTCAAGGGAGCGTTGGCGAGGCGATGGTAATGATCCAGCGGCATGCCTTCGGTCAAGCGCAGTCCAAAGGGCAGAGCTTCGGCGAGGCGGTCTTCCCCGGAAAGCACGTCACGCGTGACCGTCGCATGGCCCGCGACACTCTCCACATGATCCAGCCAGACCGATGGCGCGCGATGCTGGCGCGTCGCGATCTTTTGGCCGTTTGAGGTCAGCCTTCCGTGTGCGCCGGGACCAATGCCGATGTAGTCCTGATAGGCCCAGTAGAGCCGGTTGTGCTGGCTTTCAAAGTGTGGTTCGCGGGCGTGGTTGCTGACCTCGTAACCGGCGTAACCCGCTGCCGCCAGCTGCTGCCGGGTTGCGAGATAAAAATCGGCAGTCTCGTCCTCGTCTTTGGGCTGGATCATGCCCTTGCGTGTCAGTTGGTCAAAAATCGTGTTAGGTTCAATGGTGAGCTGATAGAGCGATATGTGATTGGGGTGCAGGGCGAGGGCTTCTGCCAATTCAACTTGCCAGTCGTCAAAATGCTGACGCGGGCGGGCATACATGAGATCAAAGCTGATGTTGTCAAAAGCCGCCCGAGCCAAGGTAAGCGCGGCCAGCGCTTCCTCGACTGAATGCTGTCTTCCCAGCGCAAGCAGAGCCTTGTCGCGCAGGCTCTGAATGCCAAGCGAAAGCCGATTGACGCCAGCATCCCGGAAACCGGTAAAGCGGTCCGCGTCTGAACTGGTTGGATTGGCTTCAAGGGTGATCTCGATATCGTTCTGAAAGCCGATTTCGGCTTGAGCGGCTTCGATGACAGCCGCGACTGTTTCAGGCTGCATGAGTGAAGGTGTGCCGCCGCCGAAGAAAATCGATGTCAGCCTGCGTCCCTGCGCCAGCGGCGCAAAGTGCTGTAGCTCTCGCACCAGAGCCGTGGCCCAGCGATGGTGATCAGTGGCATCTTCCAGACCCACTTCATGCACGTTGAAATCGCAATAAGGGCAGCGCTTCTGGCAAAAGGGCCAGTGGACGTAGAGCCCCAGCCGGAAGTCGTCTGCAGCAATCATTTTTCTGTGAAACAGGCCGCAACAAGTTGCTCGAAGGCGTGCGCGCGATGGCTCATGGCGTGTTTATTATTCGGGTCCATTTCGCCAAAAGTCTGGGTGAAGCCGGTGGGCACGAAAATTGGGTCGTAGCCAAAGCCCCGGTCGCCACTGGGGGGAAACTTCAGCGCGCCTGTGATGGTGCCCAAGAAGGTTTCATCGTGCCCATCGGGCCAAGCCAGCGACAGGGCACAGACAAACTTTGCTTCCCGCGACGGGTTATCGCCGATCTCTTCCCAGACCCGGTCCATGGCAAGACGGAAATCCTTGTCTGGCCCAGCCCAACGCGCCGAATAAATCCCCGGCGCGCCATCAAGCGCCGCAACCGCCAGTCCGCTGTCGTCGGCGAGCGCCGGCATGCCCGAGGCTGTTGCAGCGGCGTGCGCCTTGAGCCGTGCGTTGCCCTCGAACGTGGCTTCAGTCTCAACAGGCTCGGGCAGGCCGAGATCGCCGGCTGAGACGACTTCGATGCCAAAGGGCTTCATCAAGGCCGCAATTTCGATCACTTTGCCCGGATTGTGGGTGGCAAGGACCAATTTGGGTTCGGCGAAGGTGCGGGGCATGGGCTTCCCTTACTCTGCAAGTGCGCTGTTCTGGGCCTGCGCAATCTCGGCGACGCCCTTCTTGGCCAGTGCGAGAAGAGCCATGAATTCGGTTTGGGCAAAGGGGGTTTCCTCTGCTGTTGCCTGAATTTCGACGATGCCGCCGTCAGCGACCATAACGAAATTGGCGTCAGTTTCTGCACTGCTGTCCTCAGCATAGTCCAAGTCGAGCAAAGCCGTCCCTTCGCAAATGCCGCAGGAAATAGCGGCGAGTTGGCCCGTCATGGGGCTTTCCTTGAGCATGCCAATTTTGGTCAGGTGGCGGAAGGCCAGTTGAAGGGCAACATAAGCGCCCGAAATCGAGGCTGTGCGCGTCCCCCCGTCGGCCTGAATGACGTCGCAATCAACCTTGATCTGGACTTCGGGCAGCTTGGCCAGATCGACCACGGCGCGCAAAGAGCGACCGATGAGCCGCTGGATTTCCTGAGTCCGGCCCGATTGCTTCCCCCGTGCCGCTTCCCGGCCCATCCGCTGATCGGTGGAGCGGGGCAGCATGCCGTATTCGGCGGTGATCCAGCCCTTGCCCGTGTTGCGCATCCAACCGGGAACGGAGTCTTCGACCGTTGCCGTTACAATGACCTTGGTGTCACCAAAACTGATCAGGCATGAGCCTTCCGCGTACTTGTTGACGTCGGTTTCGATGGTGATGTCGCGCATCTGATCGACGGCGCGGCCCGAAGGGCGGGAATAGGTCATGGCAGGGCGTTCCTGTTTCATGGTGAAGGAAATGGGCGGATCGGTACTCCTTGTTGTTGCAGAAAATGGCTTAATTCGGAACTCTCCTGTCGCAGACCACAGTCAACCGGTTCTTGCAGCGGTCACTGTTAACCCCGTGCTTGAGGTCGCTTTGACTGCAGAGCTGCGGCGTTGACCTCGTCCGTGAGCGTTCATAAATAAACGCTATGAGCTCCTTTGATCCCACACCATCAACCTCGTCGCTGACATCGCTGTCCGAGCGCGCGCAGAGCGTGATGCGCAGTGTGGTTGCGCAATACATGGAAACCGGTTCGACGGTGTCCTCACGCTTTATCTCCAAACTGCCCGGCTTTGAGCTATCGTCGGCCTCGATCCGGTCGGTGATGCTCGACCTTGAGGAAGCCGGACTACTCTACGCGCCGCATACCTCAGCGGGTCGGATGCCAACGGAAGCGGGTTTGCGGCTGTTTGTCGAAGGGCTGCTTGAGCAGAATAACCTGAGTGACGACGACCGATCGGATATTGAAGTGCAGTGTCAGGTCGCCGGGCGGTCCGTTGACGCCGTGCTCGCCGACGCTTCGGGCGTGCTGAGCGGGCTGTCATCCTGTGTCGGTCTGGTGGTCGCGCCAACGGTTGAGGAGCCGCTTCGGCATATCGAATTCGTGCCGCTTTCACCGGGTCGGGCGCTGGTGGTTCTGGTGTTCGAAGGCGGGCACGTCGAAAACCGCTTGCTGGAGTTGCCAGTCGGCGTGGGCAGCGACGCGTTGATCCGCGCCGGAAACTTTCTCTCAGCCCGACTGGCTGGGAAAACGCTGGACCAGGCTCGCAGCGCAATTTCTGCCGAGGTTAATACCAACCGCGCAGAGATCGACCGCTTGACCGCATCGATTGTCGAAGCCGGTCTGGCGACGTCAGCGAGCGACGCCAAGGATGGCGTCCTCATTGTGCGCGGGCAATCAAACCTGCTTAAGGACGTTCGCCAGCTCGAAGAGTTGCACAAGGTTCAAACCCTGTTCCAAGCGCTGGAAACCAAGGAAACCATGCTCAAGCTGCTCGACAGCACGGATACGGCAGAAGGCGTGCAGATATTCATCGGTGAGCAGACTGAGTTGTTTGGCCTGTCAGGCTGCTCAATGATCCTCGCGCCTTATCAGAACCAGTCCAACCAGGTCGTGGGTGCCGTTGGCGTCATAGGCCCCATGCATATGAATTACGGGCGTATTATTCCCATGGTGGACTATACCGCTCAGATCGTGAGCCGTGCGCTTGGCAGTGCCTCTTTGTGAAACCGCGATTGTATTGCTGAGCCACCCCGCATTAATCGTTGATTGAGGAAGACATTCTTGTCCGACGAAAAGAACGCCCCAGACATTGACCCTGAAGACATCAAAGCAGCTGAAAAGGCCGCTGGCATCGAAACGGTGCCGGATGACGAGGAATTGCCGCCGGAGACGGCTCCGGACGACCAGACCCCGGATGACATGATTGTCGAGCTGGAAGCACAGCTTGCCGAAGCCAAAGCCGACCGGCTTCGAGCCGTTGCCGAGGCTGAGAATACGCGCAAGCGCGCCGAGCGGGAAATTGCCAATGTCCGTAAGTATGCCGCAGAGCCGCTGGCGCGCGATTTTCTGCAGGTATCAGAATTCATCCGCATGGCGCTGCAGAGTGTCACCGAGGAACAGGCCGACGCCGATCCCTTGCTGAAAAACCTGCGCGTGGGTGTTGCGATGACTGAAAAGACGCTGCTGGACGCGTTTGAACGCAACCATGTCAAGCAGATCACCGCCGCGCCCGGCGATACCTACGATCACAATGCTCACGAAGCCATTTCGCGGGTTGATGCGCCAGAGGGGATCAAGCCGGGGCAGATTGTGCAGATGATCGGAGCCGGCTACCGCCTGCACGACCGCTTGATCAAGCCTGCCACGGTCGTTGTCGCGCAGGAGCCTCAGTCGGCGGAGGACGCTGGCGCGGGTGAGGGCACCGACGAAAGTACAGCCTAAGCCTCACTCGCTTGAATTTATGGACGGTTGGGTATGCGCCTAGGTCACCGCTATGCGCGTTCAAACCATTGCGGCAAGAATTCGAGACCCTATATCTCCCTTTGAAACAGGGACAAATTGTGGCGTCCCTACCATCTCAAACAGCTCACGCTCAAATGCCCGAGGGGTCATGCGGAGAGCGCCTGGAGGGGACCGGAAATCGGGGCTTCGATTGAAGACTGGTTCGAGCGTCCGCTGAAGAAAGGAAAATGAATAGTATGAGTAAAGTCATCGGTATTGACTTGGGTACAACCAACTCGTGTGTGGCGGTCATGGAAGGCTCCAACACGAAGGTAATCGAAAACGCAGAAGGCGCCCGTACCACGCCTTCGATGGTTGCTTTCAGCGACGGTGGCGAGCGGCTGGTTGGCCAGTCTGCCAAGCGTCAGGCCGTAACCAACCCCGCCCGGACCCTGTACGCCATCAAGCGCCTTGTCGGGCGCCGCTTTGACGATGCCCAAACCGCCAAGCACGCTGAAATGGCGCCTTTCAAAGTTGTAAAGGCTGACAACGGCGATGCATGGGTCGAAGTGGACGGTGAAAAGTATTCGCCCAGTCAGGTTTCCGCTTTCATTCTCGGAAAGATGAAAGAAACAGCTGAGTCTTACCTCGGCGAAAGTGTGACTGAAGCGGTCATCACTGTACCGGCATACTTCAACGATGCGCAGCGTCAGGCGACTAAGGACGCGGGCAAGATTGCTGGTCTGGAAGTCAAGCGGATCATCAACGAGCCCACCGCCGCAGCCATGGCCTATGGCCTGGAAAAGAAGGGCGAAGGCACGATTGTCGTCTATGACCTTGGCGGCGGTACCTTCGATGTATCCGTGCTGGAAGTCGGCGACGGCGTGATTGAGGTTAAGGCGACCAACGGGGATACGTTCCTCGGGGGCGAAGACTTTGACATCCGGATTATGGATTACCTGGCAGACGAGTTCCAAAAGGAAAACGGGATCGATCTGCGCCAGCAGACAGATGCTCTGCAGCGGCTGAAAGAAGCCGCGGAAAAGGCAAAAATCGAGCTGTCTTCCTCGATGGAGACCGAAGTGAACCTGCCGTTTATCACAGCAGACGCAACCGGCCCCAAGCACCTGATGCTGAAGATTTCCCGCGCTAAGCTCGAAGCGCTGGTCGATGACCTGCTGCAGCGGACCATGGACCCGGTGAAAAATGCCTTGAAGGATGCTGGTCTCGCAGCGGGTGATATTGACGAGATTGTCATGGTCGGCGGGATGACCCGCATGCCCAAGGTGAAGGAGCTGGTAAAGGGCTTCTTTGGCAAGGAACCGAACCAAGGCGTGAACCCTGACGAAGTGGTTGCCATCGGTGCAGCTGTTCAGGGTGGTATTTTCCAGGGCGACGTAAAAGACGTCCTGCTGCTCGACGTGACCCCGTTGTCGCTCGGGATTGAGACGCTGGGCGGTCAAATGACCCGGCTGATCGACCGCAACACGACCATTCCGACTTCCAAAGGTCAGACCTTCTCCACAGCCGCCGATAACCAATCGGCTGTGACCATCCGCGTCTTTCAGGGCGAGCGCCCGATTGCGGCTGACAACAAGATGCTCGGCCAGTTCAACCTCGAAGGCATTCCACCAGCACCCCGCGGTGTGCCGCAGATCGAAGTTACCTTCGATATCGATGCCAATGGTATCGTTTCGGTGGAAGCCAAGGACAAAGGTACAGGCCGGGAGCAGAAGATCACGATTCAGGCGTCTGGCGGTTTGTCGGATGAAGACATCGACCGCATGGTCAAGGATGCAGAGGCTAACGCCGCGGACGACCAGAAGCGCAAGGATCTGATCGAAGCCCGCAACGCCGCTGACAGTCTCGCCTATCAGGCTGAAAAGACGATCAAGGACAACGCCGACAAGATCGACGACGCCTCCCAGGCCGATATTCAGGAAAAGGCGGACACGTTGAAGGTGGCCTCGGGGACTGAAGATCTCGACGACATCCGCGCCAAAACCGAAGCGCTGTCTGAAGCCATGATGGCGGTTGGATCGGCAATCTATGGTGACCCGAATGCTGCGGAAGGCGGTGCTGGCTTCAATCCTGAAGACATGGCCGGCGGCGCGGATATGGGTGGCGACGACGTGGTTGACGCTGACTTTGAAGAAGTCAACGACGACGACAAATAACCAACCAACTGCGCGCACACGCCCGTTTTGGCTCTGTTTAAGAGTGCCGCCGGGCGTGCCGCGCAGTGACGGAAGAGCGCTCTCAAAGAGCTCTCTTTAGGTCTGGAGTGCAGTCCCATGTCAAAGCGCGATTACTACGACGTTCTGGGCGTTTCGAAGTCCGCCACCGAGAAGGAGCTCAAGTCTGCTTTTCGCAAGCTGGCCATGGAGCATCATCCCGACCGCAATCCCGGCGACGAAGCTGCTGAGCGGACCTTCAAGGACGTAAACGAGGCTTACGACGCGCTCAAAGATCCGCAAAAACGGGCGGCCTATGACCAATTCGGCCACGCTGCTTTCGAGCAAGGGGGCGGTGGAAATCCCTTTGGCGGAGGCGCTGGCGCGGCTGGTTTCGACGGTTTTGGCGATATCTTTGAGGAGATGTTCGGCTCGGCTTTCGGTGGTCGCCGGGGCGGAGGGCGCAGTCAGCCCGGCCGTGGCTCTGATCTGCAATACAATATGTCGATCACGCTCGAAGAAGCCTACGAGGGCAAAACGACCCAAATCAAGGTCCCTTCGGCCGAAGCCTGTTCCACCTGTTCCGGCTCCGGCGCCAAACCTGGAACCAGCCCGACAACCTGTGGCACCTGCGGAGGCCGGGGTCGCGTCCGCACGCAAAACGGCATTTTTGCCATGGAGCGGGGCTGTCCAACCTGTAACGGTCAGGGTCAGGTGATCAGCGACCCGTGCCGCTCCTGTAACGGTGCCGGCAAAGTGGCCAAGGACAAGCAGCTTTCCGTCAACATCCCCGCCGGTGTCGAAGACGGCACCCGTATTCGCTTGTCGGGCGAAGGTGAATTGGGGCAGCGTGGGGGGCCTTCAGGGGACCTCTACATCTTCTTGAACATCAAGGATCACGACCTGTTCGAGCGCGACGCGCAGCACTTGTTTATCGCCATGCCTGTGGGCATGACCTCGGCCGCGCTGGGCGGTGATATAGAAGTGCCGAGCATTGACGGCGCCCGGGTCCGCGTAAAGATCCCTGCTGGCGCGCAAACCGGCCAGCAGCTGCGGTTGCGCGGTAAGGGCATGTCGATTTATCGGCGGCAGGAACGCGGCGATCTCTATGTTCGCATCGAAGTCGAAACCCCGACAAACCTGACCAAGCGTCAGAAAGAGCTGCTCGAAGAGTTCGAGAAAGAGGGCAACGCGCACTCGCCCTTGGCAGCCAAGTTTCTCAACAAGGTTAAGGGCTTCTTCAGCGCTGATTAAGCCTGCCCCGGCCCTCTGAAGGCGGCTTTGTGCTGCTTTGATGCGCAGGCGCGGCGACTGCGAGAATGGCAATTTTCGCACCTAAGCGGCTCGGGTTTGTGTTAAGTCTCTGCGATACAAAATAATTCGGGACATTTGTTGATGTTCACGGAACTCTACACGCGACAGCTGGCCGGTTATGCCAGCTATCATCAGGACGAGCGGAACGAAGCGACCCACTTTATTGGGATTCCGCTGATCGTTATTGGCGTGCTGTTCGTGGCGTCATGGCCCAAGTTGCTGGGCTTGCCACTGTCGGTTTACGTGTTTGTGGCCTTTGCGGTCCTGTGGATGTCCATGGATTTGTTGATCGGTGGCATCGTTGTGTTATTGGCGCTGCCGTTCCTGTGGCTCGGGATCACGTGGTACGACCCAAGCCTTTCGGTCATGTGGAAGATTATCATTGCCGTTGGTCTGCAAGTGGTCGGCTGGGGCTTTCAGTTGGTGGGGCACGCTTTTGAAGGTCGGCGTCCAGCGCTGCTCGACAAT
>PAFB01000088.1 GCA_002700865.1 Rhodospirillaceae bacterium | reverse complement strand
TGCATCAGAGAAATTGCTTTTCGCCAATTCCGCCGACAGGATTTTGCGGATACGCTCTGCGACACGCTGTTGACGATGAGATTCGGCCATTCGGCCCTCCTGCCTGCTCTGAGTCTGGATCTGGCCCAGTATGAAACGAATCGAGTCCCGAAGCATCAATAAACTCATTGAGAGCCCTATGACCGCCACGCCCCAAAGCGCACGCTTTTCGGTGAGCCTGATCTTTCTGATCTATGGAACCCTGATTGGCTCATATTTGCCTTACCTGCCGTTTGTGAAGGACCGGTTTGGCATAGGAGAAAGCGCATTCAGCATGGGCTTCCTCTTTGGTGCCTTTGGTGCGCTGGCGTCGCTGCCGCTGGCCCCGTGGATCATCAAACAAATCGGCACCCGCAAAGCCATTCTGCTCATGTCGCTGCTGTACCTGAGTACCGTGGGCTTCATGATGGCGGCGCCGTCTTTTGCGCTGTTTCTGGTGCTGTTCCTGCTGGTTGGTCTGACCATCAGCACCTGGGAAATCGCCGTGAATTCACAGGCGTCTGCCATTGAGGACCAGATGGGCCGGCCGGTGATCTCGTCGATCCATGGTTTCTGGTCGCTGGGAACCTTTATCGGAACGGCAGCGATGGCGGGTTGGCTGGCGCTCAAGCTCAATGGGTTGTGGCTGATTTTGGGGTTGATTGTGCTGGGTTTTCTGGCCTTGCCGACCGTGTATGGCGGGTTGCTGCGGCGCGAGCAAATCCCCGCCGAGAGCACAGCCAAGCCACAACCGCTCAAGCTGCGCTATATGCTTTACCCGCCGCTGATCGCCATCGCCTTTTACATGGTCGCCGGTTACATGCTCGAAGGCACGTTTCAGGACTGGGGGGCGCTGCTGATCCGGGAATTGATGCTCGGGCGCGGGGCAGAAATTGTGCCCGAGCGCCTTTGGTCGCTGTTGCCCGTCCAGGAAGCCGACCTGCGCCGCCGTGCTGCTGTGTCCGGCGCGGTCGCGCTCGCTTTTTTCACCGGCACCATGACCATAGGGCGGCTGTCCGGGGATTTTGTCATCGCCCGAATTGGCCGCGCTGGCACGCTCCAGATCGGCGGAATCATCGCGGTAATTGGAATTGTACTGGTGTACCTGCCCAGCCACCAACTGCTGACCTTTATTGGCTTTGCCTGCGTTGGTCTGGGTACGGCGAACATCGTGCCGCAAGTGATCAAGACCGCCGACTCTACCCCAGGCCTGCCCGCCGGTGTCGCCATTTCAATCATTACAGCGGTCGGCTTTGTCGCCTTTCTGGGCGGCCCGGTCACTATCGGCTTTTCCGGCGAACACTATGGGTTCCGTGTGACGTTTTTAACGCTCGCCATATTCCCTTTGGTGCTAGCCCTGACCGCGGGACTGCTGCTGCGCTGGTTTGAGCGGGGGCGGAAAGACCGGCTGCAGGCCGAAACAACGGATTGAGTTGGTCAGCCCCGAGACATCGGGGACCAGAAAAAGTGCCGGGCGGCGGCGGGTCTAGTGCCGCCCCATCAGGCCAGCCGCCAGCGCCTCAGCCGCCATTTTGCGCAAAGCATCTTCGTCGAACAGCGAAACCAGGTGATCCATCATGGCACCGCCCAACTGCTCCGCATCGGTGATGGTGACAGCGCGCTGGTAGTAGCGCGTGACGTCGTGGCCGATGCCAATGGCCACCAGTTCCACTTCTGACTTTTTCTCAATCGATTCAATCACGTCGCGCAGGTGCTTTTCGAGGTAATTGCCGCTGTTGACTGACTGCGTGCTGTCATCCACGGGCGCACCATCTGAAATCACCATCAAAATCCGGCGGTTCTCCGGGCGCACCGACAGGCGCTTCATCGCCCATTCCAGCGCTTCACCGTCAATATTTTCCTTGAGCAGGCCTTCGCGCAGCATCAGTCCAAGGTTTTTGCGCGCGCGACGCCAGGGCGCGTCGGCTGACTTGTAGATGATGTGCCTCAAATCATTCAGGCGACCCGGATTGGTGGGCCGATCTGCGGCGAGCCAGTCTTCCTTGGACTTACCGCCTTTCCACTGACGGGTGGTAAAGCCCAAAATCTCGACTTTGACGCCACAGCGTTCTAGCGTTCTTGCCAGAATATCCGCGCAAATCGCCGCCGTTGAAATCGGCCGGCCGCGCATAGAGCCGGAGTTGTCGATCAGCAGGGTCACGATCGTATCCCGGAAATCCGTATCGGTTTCGACCTTAAAGGACAGGGGATTGGTTGGATCTGTGATCACACGGGTCAAGCGCGCGGTGTCGAGCAGACCTTCTTCGAGGTTGAACTCCCACGACCGCGTTTGCTTGGCCATCAGTCGGCGCTGCAGACGGTTGGCAAGCTTGGCGACCACCGACTGCAGCGAGGTCAGCTGCTGATCCAGCATCAGCCGCAAACGCGTCAGCTCCTCCCCATCACACAAATCAGCCGCCTCAACGACCTCATCATGCTTGGTGGTGAAAGCGCGGTATTCGTGCGGTGGCGGGTCGTTGGATGGAGGCCGGTATTCAGGCGTCATATCCGGCTGCAGAGGGGCTTCATCGCCTTCCTGCATTTGTGAGCTGTCGTCGGATTGTACGTCGTCCTGCTCACCGGCCTGTTGCTGGTCGGAGGCTTGCTGATCGTCTGGGTTAGAATCCTGCGGCTGCTCGTCCTGCTGTCCGTCGTCTTCGCCCCGGACATCGTTGGAATTGGTATCTGTGTCGTTCTCGTCGCCTGCGTCCTGATCATCGTCAGGCTGGTCGTCCGGGTTGTGATCAACCTCAAACTCCAGATCCCGCAACAAATCACCAGCGATTTCGGCAAAGGCACTTTGGTCGTCGAGGTTGTCTTTCAACCGGTCAAGCTGCTCAAACACGCTGTCGCTCAAGTGCGGCTTCCACAGATCAATGATCTGCTGAGCGTTTTCCGGAACATCCCACTCGCCTTCACTGATATGCTGGCGGGCGAGGTAGCGCATGACTTCGGACAGCGGCGCTTCTTCTTTGGCGTTGACGAATTTCAGATTGAGGTCGGAAACCCGCTGCTCGTGTGCGGCCTGCAGGTTCTGCCTGACACCGCCCATGTCCTTGGAGCCCAGCGCCTCATAGCGCACTTGCTCCATGGCATCGAAAACCTGCCGCGCGGTCATTTCGACCGGGGCAAGGCGGGTGTGGAGTTTTTCGTCGTGCAGGGCTTCGCGGAGCGCGTTCTGATCGCTTTCTCCGCGGACCAAAGCCTGCTCAGCCGGAGTCATCTCGCGGCTGGGGGAGGTGATGAAGACGTCGTTGCCGATTTTCCCACGCGCATTGGACGCGAAAACCGCTTCCAGCTCTTTGTTGCCGGACATGGCGCGCAGAGTTGCGGACGTGGCTTGCCGGAAATCTTCCTGCAAGCTCGCCCGGCGCTTGTTGGACGAAGGGATCTTGAACGACGCAGGCTGTGCCAAGGCTTAAGCCGCCTTGTCCAGAATCAAGTCTTCACCGAAGGCGCGCTGGAAATACTCAGCGATCACTGGTCGCTCCAGCTCGTCACACTTGTTCAAGAAGGACAACTGGAACCCCAGACCGATATCTTCGCCCAGATAACCGGCGTTTTCGGCCCAAGTCAGCACCGTTCGTGGCGACATCACGGTGGAGATATCACCGGCCATAAAGCCCTTCCGGGTCAAATCAGCGAGTGCCACCATGGACTCAACCGTCTTACGACCCGCTTCGGTCTGATAGGCCGGCAGCTTGGCGAGAACGATTTCAGTTTCAACCGCGCGCGGCAGGTAATTCAAGGTGCACACGACCGACCAGCGATCCATCTGGCCTTGGTTGATCTGCTGCGTGCCATGGTACAGGCCTGTCGTATCCCCCAGACCCACGGTGTTGGCGGTCGCAAACAGGCGGAAGTGCGGGTTGGGACGAATGACTTTGTTCTGATCCAGCAGGGTCAGCTTGCCATCCACTTCCAGTACGCGCTGAATCACAAACATCACGTCCGGTCGGCCAGCGTCGTATTCATCGAACACCAGCGCCATGGGACGCTGCAGAGACCAGGGCAGCAGGCCTTCGCGGAACTCGGTGATCTGCTTTCCATCCTTGAGCACAATGGCGTCCTTGCCAACCAGATCGATCCGGCTGACGTGGCTGTCGAGGTTTACGCGAACCAGCGGCCAGTTGAGCCGAGAGGCAACTTGCTCGATATGCGTTGATTTACCCGTACCGTGGTAGCCTTGAACCATCACGCGGCGGTTGTGCTTGAAGCCCATGAGGATGGCCAGCGTGGTGTCCCGGTCGAAGATGTAATTGGCATCGTGATCGGGCACGTACTCGTTGGCCTCGGTAAAGGCAGGGACCTCCAAGTCTACGTCGATGCCAAAGGCATCACGCACGTTTACGGTGATATCTGGTGCCGTGAGCTCAGTCGTCATGTTTGGCTTACCTTCAAGTCAGTATTCGGCAATTCGTCATTTCGGCGCATTACACTCAAGCGTGAATGCCCGGGCAAGGGCGCTTCGTGCAAGGCAGCGAGGCGGGTTTATTCAGCGTTATCAATTATGTCGCGGACAAGGGAATAAGCGGCGTTCACAGCTTTCATCCTCTTTTCCGCCGTGGGGTCATCTTGGTTCAAGTCAGGATGTAGCTTGCGGACAAGCTCTTTGTAGTGGGTCTTGAGTTCTTCTGCTGTAACGGGGGGCTGAATTTCGAGTGTTTCGAAGGCCTCCCGGTATTCTGGCGGCAGTGCGCGCAGCAACCGGCGGGTGTCTCGCGCTCGGATTTCATCCTCGTCCCGCTCGTCTTCCTCAAAGAACCCGAAGCTGTCCTTGAAGGCATTACCAGCAAAAGCGTTGGCCCGTTGCTTGGTCCGGTCCCGGCCCTGCTCACCGAAACGCCAGGTGGGTCTGTCCCACGTCATGGCGGCGAGCCGGTCGCGCTCGACCGCGCCGGGCGTCATGCCCTCGAAGTAGTTCCAGGCCTTGTTGTACTCGCGCACGTGTTCAAGGCAGAAGTGATAGCGCTCATTGACCTTGCGTCGGGATTTGGGCGCCGGGTACTGGCCTTCTTCCTGGCAGCCGGGCGCATCGCAAACCCGCACGCGCCGTTTCGCACGGGCTTTCTCCCGCTCTTCGGTGCGGTTGGTTCGCTTAAAAGGTTCATTCAGAGCGTCTTCTGCGCTTCGGTCCATGGATTCGCCGGGTTATAGAGGTGGGAGACACAAGATTTCGGAGAATAAGCGAAATGAGCGTACAGGAACAGATCGAAGCTAAGCTAATCGCGGCACTGTCCCCTGACATTTTGGAAGTGGAAAATGAATCTCACCTTCATGCGGGGCATGCGGGCAGTCCAAATTCAGGTGAATCGCACTTTAAAATTGCCCTTAAAGCAGAATCTCTCAGCGCTCTCCCTCGCCTGGAGCGCTACCGGAAGGTGCACGCGATTTTGGCCGAAGAGCTCGCCGGGCCCGTCCATGCCCTGTCAATTTCCTTTCGTTAGAGGGCTCAACGCCGTGGTCTTGCGTCAAAAATAGGCCAAAATTTATACTTTCAGTTGTATTTTCGCGATAATTTCTCTTGCATGGTTATGTAATTCATAGTTACTACTCGCTATGCGAGATTAATTTTTACTGATTCACGTTTTTGGAGGCATTCATGCTGCAAGAAGTTTCACGCGAGGAACCACAAAAATCCATTCACCCGATCCGCAATGTACGGGTTCAGGGGCGTCGGACATCGGTTCGATTAAAGCCGGAATTCTGGGCCGGTTTGAATGAACTGCTCGAAGAGGAAAAGGTGTCGCTCGACCAGTTCTGCGACTTCGTTCAGCGACGCAAAGGGCAGGCGTCGTTCTCATCGACCATGCGCGCGCAGATCCTCGAATACTTTCGGCGGCGCTAGGCAGGCAAGGGCGGCGCGCAGAAACCCCTCAGCGCGCTTGCCGCTCACGCTTTGCCAGCGCCCCGGCTTCGGCCTCGGGGTCGAAGAAATCCGGCCAGTTGCGCTCCACAACTTCAGACCAGGGTGCGTGAGCGTGACAGCTCCCCAATAGGCCCGGACGCTTTTTCTGTTTCGAAGTATCTTCGTCTTCTCCAGCGCCAGATGGATTTTCCGCCTGGCGCTTTTCTTCGGCCTCAAGCTCCTTGCGCCGGATGATCGGCCACATGGACTGATAGGCCACCGTTCCCATGGCGCGCAGCATCTCGGTGATATGCGTGCAGCCAAAGGCGGTCCCCACGGCTTCAGCCGCGCGCTTGTTGAAACCCGGCCCAATGGTCAGGCCTTCGAGCCGGGAATAGGCGTCTGTCGCGCCCGGACACATGCGGTAGGGCGAGAACAGCGTCGCTGCCACTGACTTATGAATCTTGAAATTATGGTCGATGGTCAGCCGCAAGTGCATTTCATGCAGCGGCTCCCCCGCCGCGATATAGCCGCGGTCGTGATTGTCGTAGGAATAAGGCTTGGTATCGACAATCTTGCCCTCGACATCGATCATCCCGTCGTCGCGCTCATAGCCGCGAATATCGTAGCGTCGTTCGTGCAAAAGCTTGCGGCGATCGGGGGTTGGTAAGCCTTGCTGTGGATGTTGGGTACTGCGGCCATTCATTGCGGGGTCTGCTCACTGGTTTTACGCTGATTTCGTCGCCGTTGAGCCAAGACCGATTCTGGGGTCACGCGCAAGCGGGTGATTCGCAGACGATCCCTGCCCAGAATTTCAAACTGGAACCCCTGAAAGCTCAGCACCTGACCAACTTCGGGAATCTGACGGCTTTCGTAGAGCACGAAACCGGCCAGTGTGGAGGCCCGGTCATCCGGCAGTCGCCAGCTCAGATTCCGGTTGAGGTCGCGCAGTGAGATTTCTCCATCGATGATAAACGAACCGCCGGCCTCGCGCTGAATACCGCGGCGCACCTCGTCTTCTTCGTCATCGATATCGCCGACGATTTCTTCGAGAATATCCTCCAGCGTCACAACGCCTTCCAGACCGCCATATTCATCAACCACCAGAGCAAAGTGTTCCCGGCGGGAGCGGAAGTGCTGCAGTTGCTCCAACAGCGAGGCCGTTCCCGGCACAAACCAGGGCGTGGCGACGATGGCGCTAATGTTCAGCATTTCCGGATCACCATCGGCCCGGCGCAGGGCGCGAAACAGGTTCTTGGCATGCAGCACCCCGACGATATTGTCAGGCTGATCGCGCCAGACCGGCAGGCGGGTAAAGGTCGAATTCAGCACCGCGTCAATCAGGTCGGCATTCGACTGTCCCAAGTCGAGAGATTCGATCTGGGAGCGGTGCGTCATTATTTCATCGACGGCCACGTCTTCGAGGTCGAGGATCGAGCCCAGCATCTGACTTTCAGCCTCATCCTCAGCATCACCGCTGGTCGCGTGCAGGGCAATAGCGCCGCGCAGCGCCTCTTCGCCTTCGTCGTCGTCCCGATTCCGGTCGGGCAGCAACAGCGAGATCACCTGCTGCAGGGCAAAGGTCGCCGGGGCGAACAGGCCGGTGAGCACGGCGAGCGGGCGGGAGACCCGTAGCGCGACGGTGTCCGGCTGGCGCAGGGCAAAGGTCTTGGGCAACACTTCAGCAAAAACCACCACCAGCACCGTCATTACAACGGTAGCCACCACCACGCCAAAGCCACCAAACAGCGTGCTGAACAGCATGGTCGCAAGCGCGGAGGCGAGGATATTGACGAGGTTATTGCCGATTAGAATGGCCGAAACCACCCGGTCTTTGATGGCAATCAACCGCTCAGAGCGCGCCGCGCGCTTGTCGCCGCCCTTGGCCAGAAGGTGCATACGCGCGGTATTGGCGCCCGTAAGCGCCGTTTCGGATCCACTGAAGAAGGCTGATGCAGCAAGCAGCAGCACAATCACAGCAGAAATGGCGACCACAGTGGTCAACACGGGATCAGGTCTCCAACCAGTCGTTAATGACAGTATCAACGGCCACTTTAGGCACGTCTCGTTTTAGATGGGTATGGCCGATGCCGGTGGGAACAACAAAAGTGGGGACACCGTCCTGAACTTTCTTGTCCTTCATCATCGGCGCCCAGATTGCATCCACACTTAGCGCGGCGCTCGCAAGGTCACGGCGATTAACCGGCAGCCCTGCCGCGGCGAGGTGGGCTTTGACCCGCTGCTCGTCCTGGCCGGTCGCCAGACCCAGTTCCCGACCCAGAGCGTAGGCGAGCCCAATGCCAACAGAAACCGCTTCGCCATGCAGCAGGCGGCCATCATATCCGTACAGTGCTTCCAGCGCATGGCCAAAGGTGTGTCCGAGGTTGAGCAAACCGCGCACACCGGACTCGCGCTCGTCCTGCGCCACCACATCGGCTTTGATCGCGCAGGAGCGGGTGATGGCTTCAACCAGCGCCGCCGCGTCACCGGGGCGCGCGACCGGGCCGCTTGTCTCCAGCCATTCAAAGAAAGAGCCATCCCACAAACAGCCGTACTTCGCGCCCTCCGCATAGCCTGCCCGCCACTCGCGGTCTGGCAGGCTGTCGAGGATGGTGGTGTCGATGTAGACCGCTTTGGGCTGGTGAAAGGCACCGACGAGGTTTTTGCCGCTGCGCGAGTTGATCCCGGTTTTGCCGCCGACGGAGGAATCAACCTGTGCCAGCAGGGTGGTCGGCACCTGAATAAAATCGATGCCGCGCAGCAGCGAAGCCGCCACGTAGCCCGCCAGATCCCCCACGACCCCGCCGCCGAAAACCAGCAGCACATCGCGCCGCTCGATGCCGTGGCTGAGCATTTGCTCGCAGACATCAGCAAAGACAGGAAACGACTTGGTTTCCTCCCCGCCGGGCACCGTAACCAGCCGAACCGCTACCCCGGCGTCTGCCAGTTGCGCGCTCAACCGCGGACCGTGAATCCGCCAGACCGTCTCATCGGCAATGATCGACAGCCGCCGGGGTCGAAGCTGATCCGCCCAGCCGGCCACCAGCCCATCGAGGACACCCGCCCCGATGTGGATGGGGTAGGTCCGCTCACCAAGGCCTACTTCTATTGTCTGCGTCATGATTTTATGACCTAAAATACCCTTTGAGGGCGTCCAGCGCCGCTCGCACTGTTTTATCGACAGATTCGGGTCCTGAGAACACGCGCAAGGTGGCCTGCTCGTATGCTGGTCGGCGCTTGTCCATCAGCTCGCGCAGGACGGTTCGGTGATCCTTCCCGGCGAGAATCGGTCGGTTGCTCCGCCTTTGAGTGCGCGCGACCAGCACGGCCAACTTGGCTTGCAGCCAGATCGATATGGAGCCTTCTTGAATGACGGCCCGCGTGTCATCCTGAACAAAAGCGCCGCCGCCCGCGGCGATCACTTTGGGCTGACCGTCGAGCAAGCGCTCAAAAACCCGGCGTTCAAGGGAACGGAATTCGGGTTCGCCATAATTTTCGAAAATTTCCGCGATAGACATGCCAGCGGCGTTTTCGATTTCGGTATCCGAGTCAAAAAATTCGAGGTCTAAGAGAGGGGCTATGACTTTTCCAACGCTCGATTTGCCACAGCCCATAAGCCCGACCAGAACAATCGGGCGGTCGATGGTGCCGTGCAACGCCTTTGCGAGGCTCTTGTTCCGTGCTTGGGTCATGCCTTGGCGTTTAGACGCCTTTGATGAAACTGTAAACGAAGACAAGGCTTAACTGCGACAGATGACTTACCGTCGGAACGACCCAAACCCCTTTTTGCTGTTTCTGGTGATTTTGGCTGTGATCGGGGTGTTTTTTCTGATCCTGCTTTACACGTGGGAACCACCGCGTCCGGTGCAGACGATCCGGCAGGAGTTGGAACGGGACGTCATTCTGGGTCAGGACCAGCCCACCCCTGACAGCCAACCCTAGTTCGCGGTGCACCGCCAAAACCATGTCCACCAGCAATCAAGGCCCGTTCCTAGACCTCTTTTTCGAAATGCTACGCAGTGAGCGCGGAGCCGCGAAAAACACGCTGGAAGCCTACCACCGCGACTTGCGCGAATTTCAGCAAAGCCTGAACCGCCACAGGCCTGATCTGGGGGGCAACCTGGCGCTGGCCGATGATGTTGATATCCGGGGCTATCTGGCCGGTTTGTTGGACGCCGGGCAATCCGCGCGCAGTGCGGCGCGAAAGCTATCCGCGCTCAAGCAATATTTCCTGTTCCTGCAGCAGGACGGCTTGCGCCGGGACAACCCCGCGCGCCACATCGATGGCCCTAAAATCGGCAAGCCGCTGCCCAAGCTGGTCAGCGAGGACCAAGTGGGCAAGCTGCTCACCCAGGCCCAGCGCGACGCCGAATCGGAAACCCCGACCGCCCTTCGCACGCTGGCTTTGGTCGAAATGCTGTATGCGACTGGCATGCGGGCGAGCGAGCTGGTTGGCCTGCCGGTCGCCGTCGCAGCACGCGATCCGCGGTTTCTGGTGGTGCGCGGCAAAGGCAACAAGGAGCGTATGATCCCCGTGGGTGAGCCCGCGCAAGCCGCGCTGACCCGATACGTTAAGCGCGGACGCATAGGGTTTCTGCCGCTGGGTAAAGAAAGCGTGTTTCTTTTCCCCGAATCGAACAAAGCCGGGCACTTATCACGTCAAAAGCTCGGTACCACGCTAAAAACTCTTGCGACCAAGGCAGAGGTTGATCCGGCAATCCTGTCTCCGCACGTCCTGAGACATGCATTCGCAAGCCATCTTCTCGCCCACGGCGCCGACTTGCGGGCGGTGCAATCGCTGCTTGGACACGCGGATATTTCAACGACGCAGATCTATACCCATATCCTAGACGAACGTCTGAAGGCCATTGTGGGCGCAGCTCACCCCTTGAATCGGGGTATGTTAAGCGCCACCAATGAGCTAGCACAAAGCAACAAACCTATTTGATGAGACGGGAGACGTCAGGCATGTCCACGGCGGTGGCTTTGGAATTTGAAAAGCCAGTCAAAGATCTGGAAGCGAAGATCGCTGAACTCAGCCGCTTGGTCGGGGAGGACACCGACGGTGCCATGAGTGCTGAGCTGGGCAAGCTGCGCGAGCAGGCAAAGAAGCGCCTGACCCAAGTCTACAGCAATCTCGACCCCTGGCAGAAATGTCAGGTCGCGCGTCACCCGGACCGCCCGCAATTCCTCGCCCTGTCTGACATGCTGCTCTCGGACTTTCAGCCTCTGGCCGGAGATCGTAACTTCGGCGACGATCAGGCGATTTTAGGAGGTCTGGCCCGGTTCCGCGGTCGGCCTGTCGTGGTCATGGGGCACGAGAAAGGCCACGACATGTCTTCTCGGGTGAAGCACAACTTCGGCATGGGTCGGCCAGAAGGCTACCGCAAAGCCATCCGCCTGATGGAAATGGCGGACCAGTTTGGACTGCCCGTGCTCTCCTTCGTCGACACCCCCGGCGCCTATCCCGGCAAGGGCGCGGAGGAGCGCGGGCAGGCAGAGGCCATCGCCCGCTCAATTCAGGCCGGCCTGCGACTACAGGTTCCGTCAATTTCGGTGATTACCGGCGAAGGTGGCTCGGGCGGGGCTGTGGCTCTGGCGGCATCGAACCGGGTTCTGATGTTTGAACACGCGGTTTACTCCGTGATTTCGCCCGAGGGCTGTGCATCGATCCTGTGGCGCGACGGTAAATTTGCCAAAGAAGCCGCTGGCGCGCTGAACCTGACGGCGCAGGACCTGCTGCGGCTGAATGTCATTGACGGCATCGTCGACGAGCCTATTGGCGGCGCGCATCGTCAGCCGGTCGAGGCCGCGACCGCACTGGGCGACGCGCTCGAACGCCAGCTGGCCCAGCTCGCCAACATGGACGGCCCCTCCCTCAAGCTTGCCCGCGACCAGCGCTTTCTGGCAATCGGGCGCGAAGGGCTCGTCTGAGCCATGTCGATCGCGGAAAATCTCGCTGCGGTTCAGGAACAGATCGACCGCTTCGCCGAACGCGCAGGGCGGGAGAGCGATAGTGTCAACCTGATCGCTGTGGCCAAAACCAAACCCCAAGAAGCGGTGATCGAGGCCTTGCAGGCCGGGCAGATGATCTTTGGCGAAAACCGGGTGCAGGAAAGTCAGGGCAAATACCCCGATTTGCGCGCCGACTGGCCAGACTTGGAACTGCACCTGATTGGTCCGCTGCAAAGTAACAAGACCAAGGACGCCATGGCGCTGTTTGACGTGATTCATACCGTCGACCGGCCCAAGCTGGTCCGCTCCATCGCCCGTGAAGCGCAGACGCTGGGGCGGTGTCCTAAACTGCTGATTCAGGTCAATACAGGTGAAGAAGCGCAGAAAGCCGGTGTCCTGCCCAACGAATTCGAAGCGCTGGTCCAACTGATCCGCGACGAAAACCTGCCGCTGGCCGGGCTTATGTGCATTCCGCCGGTTGAAGACGCCCCCGCCGGCCATTTTGCCTTCCTCAAGCGCCTCGCCGACGGGTTGGAATTGCCGCTGGTATCGATGGGAATGTCGGGTGATTACCAGACAGCCGTTGAGTTGGGCGCCACTCACATTCGGGTTGGAAGTGCGATATTTGGCGCTCGACCACCACTAAACCCTTGAAATCAGGCTCTTTCATCCTCACGTCAATTTGACAAATCTCACAAGGCCTCAACATGGGCTTGTGACAGGATGACAGACCGTGGTGGCAGGCTAACATAAGCCTCAGTCACCACGCGCTTGTTGAAAGGACCCGATCCATGACCAGCCTTGCCCAAGATTCGAACCGCCGCCGTATTCTGCTCGTCGATGATGACCCTACCCTGCGCGAGACCCTCGCCGAACAGTTGGGGTTTCATGAGGAGTACACGGTCACTGAAGCGGAGAACGGGTCTGAAGCGATGAAATTGGCCGACGCTGACCATTACGACGCAATCGTTCTGGATGTCGGATTGCCGGATATGGACGGGCGCGATCTGTGCAAGCTGATGCGCCGTCGTGGGCTGAAAGCGCCGATCATTATGCTGACCGGACAAGACAGCGACGCCGATGCCATTCTGGGGTTGGACGCAGGGGCGAATGACTACATCACCAAGCCCTTCCGCTTTAACGTGTTCATGGCCCGCCTGCGCGCCCAGTTGCGCACGCACGAGCAGTCCGACGACGCGGTCTTTACCGTGGGTCCCTATTCCTTCCACCCTGCAGCAAAGATGCTGACCAACAACGACAACGACCGCAAAATCCGGCTGACGGAGAAAGAGACAGCGATCCTGAAGTTCCTCTACCGGGCGGGCGGAAAAGTCGTCTCGCGGGATACGCTGCTGGATGAGGTTTGGGGCTACAACGCGGGTGTGAATACGCACACGCTGGAAACCCACGTCTACCGTCTGCGCCAAAAGATTGAACCCGACCCGCAGCAAAACTCCATTCTCGTGACCGAGCCGGGCGGCTACCGCTTGGCTATGTGATCCAAACCGCCGGGTGGCGGTAGAGGATTACCCCGCCAAGTGGCGGTAGAGACTAGAGCGGTCTGGAGATCATTTCGGTCTTCAGGCCCGCGTCCAGTTCCAGCGCCTGAGCATTATCGTAAGTCGCCAGAGATATCGGCAATCCAGCAGCCACGTTGGCGGCCAAAACAGCATTGGCGAGCGGGTGGAAGGCTTCGACTTTACTTTCGATCCGCAGCTGGCCTTTTGCATCACCAACGTGCAACACAAACAGCCCGCTTTTCCCGCGCGCGCCCCGGAGCAAGGTGCCGAGGTAGTGCAAATCAGCGCGCCGGATGGTCGCGAGCGAAACCTGCTTATCCGCGACCAGAGCCGCACGGCGGGTAAGGGTGCCAGCGGCTTGGTCGATGCGATAAATCACGGTCCCCAGCCACAGCGCCCGACCGACCAAATACAGACTGCCCGCCAGACCTATTCCCGGCAGAACTGCCCAGAGTGAAGGCAACAAAACCACCGACCAAAGCCCCAGCAGCAAAGCCCCCGGGACGCCCAGCACCGCATCGCTGACCCATGCGCGGGGACCATAGCGGGACTCAAGCATCTCAGCCCGCCGTCACGCTGAGATCGAGAATGACCGGCGCGTGGTCAGAGGGTTTTTCCCAGCCCCGACTGTCGCGGAACACGGACCCGCCTGTGATTTTTTCCGCGTGCCCCTGCTTGAGCCAGAGGTGGTCCAATCGCCAGCCGAGGTTGCGCTCAAAGGCAGGTGGAAAACGGTAGCCCCACCAGGAAAACAGGGGTCCCTCGGGCTGCAAGTGCCGGCCGGTGTCAATCCACTCTCCAGCCTCAATCGCCTCGGCCATGATCGCCCGCTCACCGTCAGAATGACCAACTTGCCGCCGGCATTTTTTGTGATCGTGCACGTCCTGCTCACCGGGCGCGATATTCAGATCGCCGCCCGCAACGTGAAATCCACTGCCGGCGAAGAAGCTCTTCATTTCCTGCATAAACGCCATTTTGTGCGCGAATTTGTCGTTGATTTCGACGTCCGGCTTATCCCCGCCCGACGGCACATACAGACTGGAAAGCCGCAAATCGCCGCCGCTGGTCGAAACGGTTGCCGAGACGTGGCGGCCATCATCAATGCCGCCGATCACGGCCTTATCAATGTCACCCAGCGGATGCCGCGAGGCAATGGCGACGCCGTGCTTGCCCTTGAAGCCATGGGCTGCGGTATGGGGCAAGCCTGCGGCGGCAAAATCATCCACGGGGAAAATCGCGGCGTCCATCTTGATCTCCTGCATCATCAGGATATCGGGCTGCAGCTCTTCGATGACCCGATTGACGTGCGCCGCACGCGCTCTCAGGCCGTTAACGTTCCAGGTAACAATTCTCATGAGCGGCAAACTAAGCCTAAGGTTCAGCCGCGGCAAGCGTCCACGAAGGTCTCGAACAATGCCACGCTGACCGGGTTGTCGGGAAGCGCTTCGGGGTGCCACTGTACGCCGAGGCAAAAGGCGGCGGCGCGGTCGATGGACAGGGCCTCGACCAAACCATCGCTGGCTGTCGCCTCCACCGTCACGCCCTCGCCCAACCGATCAACCCCCTGCAAGTGCAGGGAATTGATCAGGATCGGATCGTCAGCCCCCAAAGCCTGCGCCAGCACGCCGCCAGGGGTCACGGCGACCCGCTGCCAGGCGCCGTATTTGATTTCTGGCACGTGGGATGTGGGCGAACGGTGGTCGATGCGACCGGGGACTTCATGAACCATCTGGTCGAGGCTGCCACCCGCATAGACGTTCAGCTCCTGAAACCCCCGACACAGGGCGAAGATCGGTTTCCCCTGCGCCAAACAACGGTCCAGAAGACCCCAGGTACAGGCGTCCCGGTGCGGATCAAGCGGCAGACTGTTTGGCCCCATATCGCCGGCGTAGCGGTCGGGGTGCACGTTGCTGAGCGAGCCGGTCAGCAGCAAGCCGTCGATCTGCGCCATGATTGCATCAAAGGGGGTCTGATCGCCGAAGTTGGGCACGGGAAACGGCAAAGCGCCGCGGTCGATCAGGGGTTGCAGGTACTTCTGCCCAACGGCGAGTTCGAGGTATTCGGGGGTTTTCTCGTGCTTGGGTCGCGCGCAGGTCATGACCCCGATCACGGGTGTGCGGTCGGCGCTCATCAGAAGTTGGGACGCTCAAACAAGGCATTGGCCAGCGGCACGCCATAGGTCATGGACTCAAGCCGAACCGTCGTCCGCTCGCCCTTGTCGTCGATCACTTGCCACGCCCGCAGTTCCAGCGTTCGCGTGTCGAGCACGAGGATCAGTTGCCCCTGATTGGGGCTGCGCCGGTCCTGAATGGTGACGAGCACCGATTCAGCAACCCGCTCGATCTTCAGAACCTTCACCCCATTGGCCAAATCAGGGTCCTCGTTGAGCAGGAATTTGAGCGGTGTTTGATTGATCTGCCGGTGCGCGGATGTCTCGTCTTTGGTGTTGTAGGTTCCGATAAAGCGACCATCGGCAACCAGCAGCGCCGGGGATGGCTCGTCGTAATCAAAGCGCATGCGGCGTGGGCGCGCGATGGAAATATCGCCCCGGACGATTTGACCTGAGTCCGAAATCTGCATGAAGCGACCACGCGCCGTGGTGATCTTTTCGATCTGCGCTTCGACCTGATTGAGGAAGGCCGTTACTTGTTCCTGCGTGGTTTGCGACTGTGCCACCGCGGTCTGGGACAGGCCAAGGCAGAAGAAGACAGCACTCAGAAGGGTCGCGGCGCGCGCCAGAAGTCGGGTCATGAATCGCTCTCGTCAGAACATCAGAAGGGGTGACAGGCCAACGGTTTGTCGCGGCAGTCCGTTTAGGGTGCACTTAGGCGGGAAACTGAGGAAACATTATGACGCAATCGCTTCGGCTTGTAACGAAATCTCTCACCAACAGGCAATCAAAACCCCGCTACGGTCCGCGTTTTTTGGATAGCGCTGCTGCAAGTGACCGCACTGACTTGATCTCTTCGCGCAGGATCAGCATGTTAGGAGGGCAAACGACAGGACAGCCACCATGTTTATCCAGACTGAATCCACGCCCAATCCGGCGACGCTGAAATTTCTGCCCGGCCTGACCGTGCTCAGCGAAGGCTCCGCGCACTTTGACACGCGTGAGGAAGCGGCTGTTTCTCCGCTGGCCGAGCGGCTGTTCGAGGTCGAAGGCGTTACGGGCGTATTCCTGGGTTCTGATTTCATTACGATCCACAAGAGCGATGATCGCGAGTGGTTCCTGATCAAGCCCTCGATCCTCGGGCTGATCATGGAGCACTTTACCGCCGGGCGTCCGGTGATGCGGGAGGACGCGGAGACTGAAGAGTCCGGCGAGGAAGACAGCGAGGTCGTGACTCAGATCAAAGACCTGCTCGACACCCGTGTGCGCCCGGCCGTTGCCATGGACGGCGGCGACATCGTTTTCCACGAATTCAAAGAAGGCGTGGTCTACCTGCACATGCGCGGGGCTTGCGCGGGTTGTCCCTCATCAACGGCAACGTTGAAAATGGGAATCGAAAACATGCTCAAACATTACGTGCCAGACGTCAGAGAAGTAACAGCCGTATAATCGGGCGTTTTGCGACTCCAGTGGACCACGAAAGCCCCCTAAGCGGCACATAATCCAGATTCCGCCGTATTTACGTGGGAATTGGCGCGCTAAACAATTAAGCAAGCGTGGCATTTCAAGCCATGTGATTTTGTGAGGGTGTTCCTTTGACTGGCCGATTTCGTCGCCTGAAGTTCTTATCTTGCTGCTGCGCGGCGCTTGCCCTTGGGGCATGTTCAGCGACGTCCAACGTCGATGGCGTCTGGGACGAAACCATGGAGGCGCGAGGCGATACTTTTGATATCACGCAAGCCCCAGTCCGCGTCGCGGACGGCATCCGCAATCTGGACCGCCAGATTGAAGAATTTCCCGACAAAGTCAGCGAGCGTTTCGCTTTTGACGAAGACCGCGCCATCAAGGTGAGCACAGGCAGCATCGAAGTTACGGCCGATACGTTCAGCTACCTCGTCAACGAATGGATTCCTCAAGTCACGGGCCAAGCGACCCGTGAGGAAGAGCGCGCCGCGCGCGCTGAAGAAGAACTGAGCGCCCAAGTCGCCAGCACCCGCAGCATGCTCGCCGGCGGCTCCGGCGCGCCTGTTTCCGCCGCAGGCGGTGTGATCAACGCAGCCGGCCAGACGACAGCCACAGGCATTGATCTGTCCCGGGCGACCCCAATGGCGCCAGCCGCCGCCGGGGGGACCCCG
>PAFB01000087.1 GCA_002700865.1 Rhodospirillaceae bacterium | reverse complement strand
GGTTTTGGCCACAATAATGTCGATCACTGTACCCGCCTGTGCCACGCGTCATCGGTTGCGGCACTCTTGGAAAATGTTGGCTCAGGCGCGGTTACGGCGACCTTTAACGAGATTGAGAACGCTGATGTCGCTATCGTCATCGGCGCGAACCCGATCGAAAACCACCCAGTCGCCGCGACCTACTTCAAGCAGTTCACCAAGCGCGGCGGCAAGTTGATCCTGATGGATCCGCGCGGGATGGGCCTGAAGCGCTACGCCACGCACTCGCTGCAATTCAAGCCGGGCACCGACGTTGCCATGCTCAACGCAGTGATGAACGTGATTGTGGAAGAAGAGCTCTACGACCAGCAGTATATCGACGGATTTACTGAGAACTGGGATGCGATGAAGGCGCATTTGGCCGACTTCACCCCGGAAAAGATGGCCCCGATTTGCGGGATTGAAGCCGACGTTCTTCGTGCTGTCGCCCGTGACTTTGCCACGGCCAAGGCCGGTATGATTTTCTGGGGCATGGGTATCTCCCAGCATATCCACGGCACGGACAATTCCCGCTGCCTGATCTCGCTGGCGCTGATGTGCGGGCATGTTGGGCGGCCGGGGTCAGGCCTGCACCCACTGCGGGGACAAAACAACGTGCAAGGCGCATCCGATGCGGGTTTGATTCCGATGTTCCTGCCCGATTATCAGTCGGTTGAAGACGAAGGCGTGCGGACAGCTTTCCACGAAATCTGGAACGACGGCGGCGAAGATATTGCCAGCCAACGCGGTCTGACCGTTGTTGAAATCATGGACGCAGTCCACGACGACCGGATCAAAGGCATGTACGTCCTGGGCGAGAACCCCGCGATGTCTGACCCTGACGTTGACCACGCGCGCGATGCACTGGCAAAGCTCGAACATCTGGTGGTGCAGGATATTTTCCTCACGGAGACCGCGAACTATGCCGACGTTATCCTGCCTGCCGCCGCTTGGCCGGAAAAGACCGGTACGGTGACCAACACAAATCGGCAAGTTCAAATGGGCCGACCTGCGGTGCCCTCACCCGGTCAGGCACACGAAGACTGGGCCATCACCAACGAACTCGCCAAGCGTCTGGGCCTGGACTGGACCTATGAGCACCCCAGCGAAGTCTTTGCAGAGATGAAGCAGAGCATGAAATCGCTCGATAACATCACGTGGGACCGCTTGCTGGACGAGAACGCTGTAACCTACCCGTCGCTCAGCCCCGAAGACCCGGGTCAGGCGATTGTCTTTGGCGAGGGCTTCCCTCGCGCTGAGGGCCGAGCACGGTTCACGCCCGCCAATCTGGTGGCGCCGGATGAGACACCGGATGATGAGTTTCCGATGATCCTGATCACTGGCCGGCAGCTGGAACACTGGCACACTGGTTCGATGACGCGCCGCGCCAGCGTTCTGGACGCGCTTGAACCGGAGGCAAACTGCTCCATGCACCCAAGCACGCTGCGCAAAATTGGCGCCGTGCCGGGCGATATGATTAGCCTCACCACGCGTCGCGGCAGCCTGAATGTCATGGTTCGCGAAGACCGCGCGGTTTCCCCAGATCAGGTGTTTCTGCCCTTTGCCTATGTCGAAGCGGCCGCGAACATTCTCACCAACTCAGCGCTCGACCCGTTTGGCAAGATTCCTGAGTTCAAATTCTCCGCTGTCCGGGTGGAGAAAGCGTCCGTTGACGCACCCGCTTAGTCCTTCCTTTGACAGTCTATCCAACACCAAGGCCCAACCATGTCCTATAAGTCCGACATCGAAATTGCCCGCGAAGCCAAGAAAAAGCCGATCCAGGAGATCGGTGAGAAACTCGGCATCGGCTATGACGACCTCCTCCCCTTTGGCCACGACAAGGCCAAGATTTCCGCTGAGTTCATCAAGGCTCAAAAGGGCAAGAAAGACGGCAAGCTGATCCTTGTCACTGCCATCAACCCAACCCCGGCGGGCGAGGGCAAGACCACGACCACCGTTGGTCTGGGTGACGGTCTGAACGCCATTGGTAAGAAAGCGGCCATTTGCATTCGTGAAGCCTCCCTTGGCCCGTGCTTTGGCATGAAGGGTGGTGCTGCGGGCGGTGGCTATGCCCAGGTTGTTCCGATGGAGGAAATGAACCTGCACTTCACCGGTGACTTCCACGCCATCACCTCGGCGCACAACCTGCTTGCAGCGATGATCGAGAACCACATCTACTGGGGCAACGAGCTCGGAATCGACACACGGCGCGTTGTCTGGCGGCGTGTGCTCGACATGAACGACCGCGCGCTGCGTGATGTTGTCACCTCTCTGGGCGGCGTGTCCAATGGCTTCCCGCGTCAGACAGGCTTTGACATCACCGTGGCCTCGGAGGTTATGGCGATCTTGTGTCTGGCTACTGATCTGGACGACCTCAAGCGGCGTCTGGGTAACATCATCGTTGCCTACCGCCGCGACCGTTCGCCGGTCTACTGCCGCGACATCAAAGCCGACGGCGCGATGACTGTACTGTTGCAACAGGCGATGCAGCCAAACCTTGTTCAGACGCTGGAAAACAACCCGGCCTTCGTCCACGGTGGTCCTTTCGCGAACATCGCGCACGGCTGTAATTCCGTGGTGGCGACGACCACAGCCTTGAAGTTGGCTGATTACGTAGTGACCGAAGCGGGCTTTGGCGCTGATTTGGGCGCTGAGAAGTTCATGAACATCAAGTGTCGCAAAGCCGGTCTCGCCCCTGATGCTGTCGTCATCGTCGCAACTGTGCGCGCCATGAAAATGAACGGCGGCGTTGCCAAGGCTGATCTTGGCCCGGAAAACGTCAATGCTGTTAAGGCCGGTTGCGCCAACCTTGGCCGGCACATCGAGAACGTCAAATCCTTCGGTGTTCCAGCGGTAGTTGCGATCAACCACTTTGTCACCGACACCGACGCTGAAGTCGCGGCTGTAAAGGCCTTCGTCGAAGAAATGGGCTCTGAAGCGATCCTGTGTAAGCACTGGGAGCATGGATCCAAAGGCGTGACCGAGCTCGCGCAGCGGGTTGCGGAAATCGCTGATAGTGGCATGGCGCAGTTCTCCACTCTTTACCCGGACGATATGGGCCTGTTCCAGAAGATCGAGACAGTGGCCAAGCGGATTTACCGTGCGGACGAGGTGCTGGCGGACAAGAAAATTCGTGATCAGCTCAAGGCGTGGGAAGAAGCCGGCTATGGCAGCCTTCCTGTTTGTATGGCGAAGACGCAGTATTCCTTCTCAACTGATCCAAACCTGCGCGGCGCACCCACGGGGCATTCGCTGCCGGTACGGGAAGTGCGGCTTTCTGCGGGGGCTGGGTTCATCGTGGCGATCTGCGGTGAGATCATGACCATGCCGGGACTGCCTCGCACGCCGGCGGCTGAAGCGATCATGCTCAACGACCAAGGCGACATCGAAGGCTTGTTCTAGAGGAGCCTTCGGCGCAGTTTTACTGTCCCCCTGCGCATCGCAGGGGGGCCCTTCCCTTAGTCTGACAATCTAGTCTTTTTCTTCAACCAACGCCTTGATCGCTGGTCTCAGGTTCGGTCCAATGGCGCTGTCTTGCAGTGCGTAGGCGACGTTGGCCAGAACGAAACCTTCCTTAGAGCCACAATCAAACCGCTGCCCTTCGCACAAATGCCCAAGGGTCTGCACGCCTTCCTGAATGCTGGCGTCGATGGCATCAGTGAGCTGAATCTCACCGCCCGCTCCCCGTTCCTGTCGATCCAGATGCTTGAGTACAGAGGGGTCGAGAATGTAGCGACCGAAAACAGCCATGTTCGATGGTGCGCGCTCGGGTTCTGGTTTTTCCACGATCCCCCGAGCCGTGAACGACGTGCCGTCGTCGTGCCAATGATCGATATCAAGAATGCCGAACTTTCGGGTCATATCCGGTTCGATAGCCTCAACCCCAATCAGATTGGCACCATCGCTGTCCAAGCCCTCATAAACCTTCAGCAACTGACCCAGACAAGGATCGCTGCCCAGAATGATGTCATCGGGCAGCAGCACGGCAAAGGGCTCGTCACCGATCACCTTGCGCGCGCACCAGACCGCATGCCCCAAGCCCAGCGGTTCCTGCTGGCGGACATAGGCAATGGTGCCGGGCGGGAAGTTCGTGGCTTCAACAGTCTGCAGCGCATCGTCCTTACCACGCGCGGCCAGCGTCGCTTCGAGCTCGAAGGCGTGGTCAAAGTGGTCTTCAATGGCGGTTTTGCCGCGTCCAGTCACGAAAATCAGCTGTTCGATCCCACTGGCCAAAGCTTCCTGAACCGCATGCTGAATAACGGGCCGGTCTACGACTGTCAGCATTTCCTTCGGCATCGCTTTTGTTGCGGGCAAAAAGCGGGTGCCCAGGCCAGCGACGGGCAAAACGGCTTTACGGATACGGTGCATGTCTTTTCTCGATGCAAGCGGGGTTAGTCCGCAGATTTAACCGGTTTCGCCGGGAAAGGCACAGAAAAAGATCGGCAAACGGCAATCAGAAATTCGTATCGCGGGCTCAGAGGTCGAAGACGGCTATTTTGTCGCCATGTAAGCTGCCCAGATAAACCCGCCCCCGATGCTCACGGGCGCAAGTGGTAAAGCTGAATGCGCCAGACCTGTCCTCAAAAGCGTGCACGACCTGACCATCCCACTGAAACGCGAGGCAGAAGGCAGCCTGCGCAGGTTGGGTGCCTTTGGTTTCCGGCAAGCGCGCAAGGATGGAACGCGCGCCCAAGGGCAGGCGTTCCACCATTTTGAGCAGTGGGGTCACAGGGGTGACAAGCGCGCACCACAGCAAACCATCGCTGCCAACGCTCAAGTTGTCAGGAAAGCTGGGTAAGTCCGTCGCAAACATGTCCCGCTGCCCTGCCTTTTCACCGGTGAGCCAGGCGCGGTGCATAGCGTATTCACCGGTTGAATTGACAACGACAAAATCCTCATCCGCGCTCAGCGCAACGCCGTTGGCAAACAGAATATCATCGAGCACCAAGTCAACGCGTCCGTCCGGCAAACGGCGAAACAACCGCCCGGTTTTTTGGCCCTCAATAAGGTCCTTCGTGCTGCCTTCGATATCGTGGCGAGTGGTGGATGAGCTGAAATAGATGGTGCCGTCTTTGGCCACCGCCGGGTTGTTGCAGAACTTCAGCGGCTCTCCATCAATGGTCTGTACCAGCGTCTCAACTGTGCCGCTGGTCATATCCAGCGCCTGCAACCCCTGCTCCATCGCGTTACAGATCAGCAAGCGACCATCCGGCAAAAGATCCAGCCCCAGCGCCCGTCCACCGACCTCAGCAATCACAGAAACCGCGCCAAGGTCCCGTTCAATCCGCAGGATTTGTCCCGCGTCATTGCCCGTAACCAACGCTCCATCGTCCAAAACCAGCAGATCTTCCGGGCCGTTGAAGCCGATGGAGACCGTTTGAAACCCGGCCATGGGGCGAAATTCAGGATTCATCGAACAGGCTTTCTATCGTTCTGCGCAGGGCGTCTACATGCGCTTTTGCACCGCACGGTGAATGCGGGTGACCAGCGCCTGCGCAATGGGCGGCAAGGGGTAGCCGTCGAGCCGGGCGATGACGCCGGGCAAGCTCCCCCGGAAAGGCTCACGTTGGAAACGCAGCTTGGCGACTTCGTTGCGCTTCAGCTGGCTTGAAACGACTTGCGCTGGCAGAACGCCAATGGCGTCTGTCTCCGCGATCATCTTGCGCATCAGGCCGAGGTCCTGCGTCATCAGAAAGGTCGAACGCACGTCGTCGAGGGTTTTCAGCTCGTCAGGATAGGTCTGGCGAACGTTTTCGAGATACCAGACCGGTGCATCTGCTGCGAGGAAGGGATAGGGGCGAATATCCTGAATCCGCAGCGTTCGCCCAATCAAAGGATGCCCTGAGCGGCAGACGCAAATCGGCGGGGCCAGAGGAATGCTGTCGTACACCAGCGCATCAGTCCGTCGATCCGGCGCAAGGCCGACGTAAATATCGATTGTCTTGTTGATCAGGCTTTCTTCCATCGCCTGCCAGTTGCGCGATACCACCTTGATCCGCACGTGAGGATGGCGGCGCATCATACTGACTAGTACCGGGGCCAGCAGGCTCTCGGCCACGTTGGGGTCAGAGCCGATGGTCAGCACACCGGTTTCCCAGTTGCGCATCATCGCCACGTCACGTTCAGCCCGCTCAATCTCCACCAAGGCAGATCGAGCCGCTTCGACCATGCGCCGGCCAAACGCGGTTGGCACCGTTTCCTGCTTGTTCCGCACAAACAGCGGCACCCCATAGCTGTCTTCGAGCTTGGCGATGGCCTGACTGAGGGCGGAATGGGTCACGCCCAACCGCTCAGCGGCTTTCCTAAAGTTGCCTGCATCGGCCAAAGTAACAATCTGGCGCAGGCTACGCATTCGATCCATGGTCTATCTTTGGTCAGTTTTGTTAAAGTGTATCGCTGTATCCGTAAGGATTTTGCACCGACAGCATAGGCCCTAGGCGTTCTTCGGTGCAAGGGACGCTAGGCCGGATGGCATTGCTGATACGCGCGTCGCTCGACCAAGCCTCACATATCGTTACAGGTCTTTCAGTGATGCACTCACAGCGCGAATTCATTGACTAATCGTGCAGGCTTTTCACCAATTGAGGACCGGTCGGGGCGCAATCTCAGGCGCAGCCTGTCACTGTCTGGGCGAATCGCGCAGGATTGGAACAGAGCTGTTCGTGACCAGTTTGCGATACATTTCAGCGAAACTCGCGAAGCGCGGCGCTTGGAATTCTGCTAACACAGCCTCATGTCTGGCAGCGGGTGCCGTCGCAGAGGTAGCGATTTTCTGGCTGTCTTTTGGGTAGTTGTTTGTGGAGCCTCCTTGTTGAGCAGCGTTTTTGAAGATAACCCGTCTTTGTGTGGGTTCGCAGCGCCGCAGTTTATGCCGGTCGCCGAAACCTTCGTCAGGAACTTCCGCGAGCATGGCGAAGTCGGGGCCTGTGTTTCCGTGGTTTACCGAGGTCAAACGGTCGTTGATCTCTGGATGGGCCATCAAAACCCGGCAAAGACGCTGGCGTGGCAGGCCGACACCCTCCTGCCCGTCTTCTCCAATACCAAGGTCGCTACGGCTATGTGCCTGCACAAGCTGGTTGACGAAGGCAAAGTAGAACTCGACGCGCCCGTTGCGACGTACTGGCCGGAATTTGCGGCCAACGGCAAGGGCGATATCCGTGTAGCCTCGCTGCTTAACCATTCTGCGGGACTCCCGGCGGTCCGGCGCCGGGTGCGCAACGCCGGTTTTCGCGATTGGGACTTCATGACCAAGGCGCTGGCTGCGGAAACACCGTTCTGGGAACCGGGCAGCACAAACGGCTATCACATGATTTCCTTTGGCTGGTTGGTGGGCGAGGTCGTTCGTCGGGTTTCGGGGATGAGCCTTGGCGCTTACTTTGACCAACATTTTCGTCAGCCCACCGCGGCTGAGTTTTACATTGGGCTGCCGCGCAGCGCCTACCCTCTGTTCGCGCCGGTTTCACTCGCAACGCCTAATCTCGCGACCATGCTGTCACGCGCCTTCTTGCGAAAAATCATGTTCGACAAGACATCCATGCAATTCCTCTCGCTGGTGAACTCTGGCCGCTTTACCCCAAACAAGCCAATTTACTGGCCTGCGCATATCGGCGGTGCGGGCGGTATTGGGAACGCGCGCGGCTTGGCGGCTTTGTTGCGGCCCTTGGCAGAAAACGACGGTTCCTTGCTGAGTCCAGCGGCGGTTGAGCGCCTGCGGCGGCCTTCGATGGAGACCAAGCGCGACCTGAACCTGCTGATCCCCACGCGTTTTTCTCTTGGCGCCATGCTGCGCATGGATAATGGACGCAATGCACGAGGGGGGCGGTCTCTCCTCATCCCCGAGGGGGCTTTCGGCCATACGGGCATTGGCGGCTCGGTCAGTTTTGCCGATCCCGATCAGCGGATTGCCTTTGGCTATGCCATGACCCGGCTTGGAAATGGCTTTTTTGTCAACGAACGTGGACAAGGCTTGATTGAACGAGGAGGCG